>NZ_JBSHKH010000019.1:0-88591 GCF_053643595.1 Streptomyces sp. NPDC055506
CGCCACCACGAACAGGAAGAAGGTGTTGGAGATCCCGATCCCGGAGACCAGGGACGGGAAGACGAGACCGATCACGAAGTTGGTCAGCCACAGCACCACGGCCGCGACACCCATGCCGAAGCCCCGCATCCGCATCGGGAAGATCTCCGACAGCATCAGCCAGGTCACCGGCGAGATCGCGCCCTGCTGGAAGGCGAGGAACGTGACCGTCATCGCGAGCACCGCGAACGCCCGCGGATCACCGGAGGGCAGCACCAGGGAGAACACGCCGATCAGCAACAGGGCCGCGGTCGTGCCGAGCTGGCCGGTCATCAGCATCGGCCGGCGGTTGACCCGGCCGAGCAGCCAGATGCCGACGAAGGTGGCCAGCACCGAGATCACACCGTTGGCGATGTTCGCCGTCAGCGCGCTGTCGGCGGCGAAACCGGCGTCGGTGAGGATCTGCGTGCCGTAGTACATGATCGTGTTGACGCCGGTGATCTGCTGCACGATCGCGATGCCGAACCCTACGAACATCAGCTTGCGCACCCATGGCGTGCTCTTGATGTCCTGCCAGCCGCCGAGCTTCTCCCGCTCGTCCTTGACGGCGAGCGCGGAGACCTCCTTCAGCTCGGCCTCGGCCCTGGCCTGCGACCGCACCTGCTTGAGGACTTCGAGGGCCTCGCCGAAGCGGCTCTGGGAGGCCAGCCAACGCGGGCTCTCCGGCATCACCAGCATGCCGAACCAGAGCACCACCGCCGGCAGTGTGGCGACGACCAGCATCCAGCGCCACACCCCGCCGGACTCGCCGCCGAGCCGCGCGATGATCGCGTTGGACGTGAACGCCAGCAGCTGACCGGAGACGATCATGAGTTCGTTGCGGGTGACGAGAGCGCCGCGCCGCTCGGCGGGCGACACCTCCGCGAGATACACCGGTACGGTCACCGACGCACCGCCGACCGCGAGACCGAGCACGAAGCGCGCCACGATCATCACCTCGGTCGTCGGGGCGAGCGTGCAGCCGAGCGCGCCGACGAAGAACAGCACGGCCAGCAGCAGGATGTTGCGCCGCCTTCCGCGCGCGTCCGACATCCGTCCGCCGGCGACCGCGCCCAGCGCGGCGCCCAGCAGCAGCGAGCTGGTGACCATGCCCTCGGTGACCGGCGTCAGGCCGAGGTCGTCGGTCATATAGGGCAGGGCGCCGTTGATGACGCCCGTGTCGTAGCCGAAGAGCAGACCACCGAACGTGGCGATGATCGTGATCAGCCGAAGCCGCCGCTTGACCGCCGGAGGAGCGTCGTCCACGACGGCGGTGGCAGGGGCTGGGTTGGAGGCCGGTGTCGTGTCGTCCCTGACGTCCATGGCCGCTCCTTACCTGTCGTTGGTCGGGCGGCGGGTACCCGAAAGGCCGCAGCCGGCCAGGTGCTCACGGGTGCTGACCGCGATCGGCAGCGGCACCTCGGGAGCGCACGGGTACAGGTCCTGCTCGACGATCACGAACAACTCGGCGTCGAGACCGGCCAGTTCATCAACCACATCGGCCGGGTTCGGCACTCCGGCCGGCGGTGACACGCACACCCCGCGCTTCACGGCCTCACCGAAGGACAGGTCCTCGGCCGCGACCTGAGCCAGGATCTCCGGATCCATCTGCTTGATGTGCACATAGCCGACCCGCTCACCGAACCGGCGGATCAGATCGAGGTTGTCCCCGCCGCCGTACGCCACATGGCCCGTGTCCAGGCACAGGTTGGTGTAGCGGCTGTCGGACTCGTTGAGCAGCCGCTCGATCTCCGGCTGCGTCTGGATGTGGCTGTCGGCGTGCGGATGGACGACCAGCCGTACGTCGTACTCCTCCAGCAGCAGCCTGCCCAGCCGGTCGGCGGCCCGGCCCAACCCGGCCCACTGCTCGGTGGTCAGCTCGGGCGGCTCGGTGAACGCGCCCGTCTTCTCGTCCCGGTACATGGGCGGGATGAAGACGAGATGATGCGCCCCCGCTGCAGCGGTCAGTGCGGCGACCCGCCGGACATGGGCGAGCATCTCGTCCCATGCCTCGGGCCGGTGCAGCGCGCCGAACGCGGTACCGCCGGAGACCTTCAGGCCCCGGGCGTCCAGCTCGGCCCTCAGCCGCCGCGGATCGGTGGGCAGATAGCCGTACGGGCCGAGCTCCAGCCACTCGTAGCCGGCCTGGACCAGCTCGTCCAGGAAGCGGGTGTACGGCACCTGGTGCTCGTCCTCGGGGAACCACACCCCCCAGGAGTCGGGAGCGGAGCCGAGGCACAGGTTGCCGACGGTGGTACGGAGAGGGACGGGCGCCGTTGCCATGGTCAGTGTCCTTGAGGGGAGAGGGAAGAGGGTGCCTGAGCGATGTGACGCGCGCTACTAGCGCGCTCTAGTCGAGTACGATGACCCCTGTCCAAATGTCATGTCAATAGGTTGTTGCTGGATGATTGCGGGGCCCCATGGCCGGATCCCCGCGCGGGACACCCCGTAAGGTGGGCGCCGTCGGAGGGTGGGTTCACAGGTGGATGCATCGGGCAGGCAGCGGCCCACGATGGCGGACGTCGCCGAGAAGGCGGGCGTCTCCCGCGCGCTCGTCTCGATCATCTTCCGCAACCAGGCGGGAGCCGGCCGGGAGACGCGCGAGCGGGTCCTGCGCGTGGCCGACGAGATCGGTTACCGGCCCGACAGCGCGGCCCGGCTGCTGGCCCGTGGCCGCAGCCGCACGCTCGGCGTGATGTTCGCCGTGCACCAGACCTTCCACACGGATCTCATCACCGGCATCTATCCCGAGGCCGAGCGGCTCGGGTACGACGTCCTGCTCTCCGGGTCCACCCAGGGGCGCAGCGAGGCGAAGGCGGTCGAGGCGTTGCTCAGCCACCGCTGTGAGGCGGTGATCCTGCTCGGCCCGGACGCCCAGCCCGGCTACCTCGGCGAACTCGGGCAGCGCACGGTCACGGTCTCGGTCAGCCGCCGCGTTCCCCAGGCCCATGTCGACTTCGTGCATTCCGCCGAGGGCAAGGGCGTCCGGCAGGCCATGGACCATCTCGTGGAGCTGGGGCACCGCCGCATCGTGCACATCGACGGCGGACGCGGTCCCGGCTCGGCGGAGCGGCGGCGGGCCTACCGCGCCGCGATGCGCCGCCACGGGCTGGAGGCCGAGGCCCGGGTGATTCCCGGCCGTCACACGGAGGAGTCCGGTGTCGAGACCGGCCGCCTGCTCCTGGCCGAGTGCGACGGCGGACGGCCGTTGCCGACAGCGGTGCTCGCCGGCAACGACCGCTGTGCGATGGGTCTGCTGATGTCCCTCACCCGGGCGGGAATCGAGGTCCCGCGCGATCTGTCCGTCGTCGGCTACGACGACAGTCACCTCTCCCATCTGATGCCGATCGGCCTGACCACGGTCCGTCAGGACGCGGTCCTGATGGCCGAGCACGCCGTCCGCTTCGCCGTCGAGCGGCTGGAGAACGGGGAACTGCCGCCGCGTGAAGCGGTGCTGGACCCGAAGCTGGTGGTGCGGGGGACCAGCGGGCCGCCCCCGGCGGAGTAGACACGGCGCCAAGGCCCGCCCAGGGTCGACCGAGGCCGGCTCTAGCGCGTCCCCTTCTTCGCGAACTCCGCGACGGTGTCGGCGTTGTCCTTGGTGATGAACGCGGGACCGGTGAGTACGGGAGCCGTGCCGCCGCCGCTGACGTTGCCGTTCGTCCGGTACAGCCACAGCGCGTCGACGGCGAGGTAGCCCTGGAGGTAGGGCTGCTGGTCGACGGCGAACTCGATGTCGCCGCCCTGGACGGCGGTGACGAGGTCCTTGTTGAGGTCGAAGGTGGCGACCTCGGCCTCACTGCCCGCGTCCCGTACCGACTGCACTGCGGTCAGGGCGATCGGGGCGCCGAGCGTCACCACCTGGTCGATGGTGGAGCCCTTCTGGAGCTTGGCGGTCAGGGTCGACTTCACGGAGGGCATGTCGGCGCCGTTGACGTACAGGTTCTCCGTGGTGCCCTTGAAGCCCTTCTTCAGGCCGGCGCAGCGTGCCTCCAGCGCGACCTGGCCCTGCTCCTGGATCACGCAGACGGCGTGCTTGGCGCCGAGCTGGTTGAGGCGCTCCCCGAAGGCCTGGCCGGCGATGTTCTCGTCCTGGCCGAAGTACTCGAGCATGCCGAGTTCCTTCCAGTCGTCCAGGCCGGAGTTGAAGCCGACGACGGGGATGCCCGCCGCCTTGGCCTTGGCCACCGCGCCCTTCATGGCGTCCGGCTTGGCCGCGGTGAGCGCGATGCCGTCGACCTTCTGGTCGATGGCGTTCTGCACCAGGTTGGCCTGGTTGCCCGCGCTGGGGTCGCTGGAGTAGACGAGCTTGATGTTGTCCTTCGCGGCGGCGGCCTGCGCGCCCTTGCGGATCAGGTCCCAGAAGGTGTCGCCGGGCGCCGCGTGGGTGACCATGGCGACGGTCATCCGCGGGGTGGTGGCCTTGCCCGCCGCGGCGTCGGTGCCCCCGGTCTCGGACTGCTTCCCGCCGGAGCCGCTGGAGCAGCCGGCGGCGAGCAGCGCGCCCACGAGGGCGGCGGCGGTCAGGGCTGCGGGTCTGTGGTGTCTGCGCATGTCGGGTGCACCTCACTGTGCGGGGAGAGGGTGCCGCGCCCGGTCCGGGGAGGTGGCGCATGGATGCCCGGGGCGACGCTGGAGCGCGTTACTAGCGCGCTCTAGTGGCGAGTACTATGCGGCCGCCTTCGGGGGATGTCAACAGCTTTGTCAGGACGTACCAACAAAACGGCCGCCCGTGCGCGCCGGACTGGGGGGCGGCGTGCGCGGGCGGCCCGGGGTGGACGGTCCTGGACCGCCCCGGTCGGTTTCGCTCAGCTCCCGGATGGGCCGATGTTGACCATCCACGGGGTGCCGAAGCGGTCCGTGCACATGCCGAACTCGTCGCCCCACATCTGCTTCTCCAGTGGCACCGCCACCGAGCCGCCCTCGGACAGCTTCTCCCAGTAGCCGCGCAGCTCGGCGTCGTCGTCACCGCTCAGGCTCACGGAGAAGGGGTTGCCCGGCGCGGACTCCATGCCCGGCGGGTTGTCGGCGCCCATCAGGGTGAAGCCGCTGGTGGTCTCCAGCATGCCGTGCATGATCTTGTCGGCGTTCGGGGCGTCCGCCTGGCCGAAGTCGCCGTAGCTGTTGAGGGTGAGGTTGCCGCCGAAGACCTCCTTGTAGAACTCCATCGCCTGCCGGGCTTCGCCGTTGAAGGTGAGGTACGGATTGAGGCGTGTGACCATGTGAACCTCCCGGGGGGGGCAAAAGGGTCATTTGCGCGCAGCGTAGCGCCGGGCACCGACAATGGCTCGCCGAGCGCATCGCGCAGGGGGCGGGGGAGCGGCGTGCGAGGCGGGCCACGGAGGCCGGAGCGGACGCCAACCGGCTTGTTAGCGTGGGCCCTTGAGCAGAGGGGGATGGAGACAGCTCATGACATCGACCACCTTCCGCATCGGCGGGGATCTGGACGTACGCCGGCTCGGCTTCGGAGCCATGCATCTGCCGACCGAGCCCGGGCCCGGCCGGGAGAACGCCCTCGCCGTAGCCCGGCGGGCCGTGGAGCTGGGCGTCACCCTGATCGACACGGCCCACCTGTACGGCGGGGGAGCCAACGAGGAGCTGCTCGCCGAGGCGCTGCACCCCTACCCGGAGGGGCTGCTGATCACCACCAAGGTCGGCGTCGCGCGTACCGGCCCGGGAGGCGAGTGGAAGTTCGACGGGCGGCCCGGGATCCTGCGCGACCAGGTCGAGCAGGCCCTGCGCCGGCTGCGGGTCGAGCGGATCGAACTGCTTCAGCTGCACCGCATCGACCCCGACACACCGCTCGCCGACCAGCTCGGCACGCTGCGGGATCTTCAGACCGAGGGCCTGGTCGGACGGATCGGGCTGTCGGAGGTCACCGTCGCCGAGCTGGCCGAGGCCCGGGAGATCGTCGACGTCGTGAGCGTGCAGAACCGCTACAACCCGCTCGACCGCGAGCATGAGCCCGTTCTCGCGGCGTGTGCGGCGGCCGGTATCGCCTTCCTGCCGTGGCGGCCCGTGGCGTGGGGTAAGGCGGGGGCCGAGGCCGAGATCGCCGCCGTGGCGGCCGAGCTCGGGGCGACGCCCACGCAGGTCGCGCTCGCCTGGCTCCTGGACCGTGCGCCGGTCGTCCTGCCGATCCCCGGTACGGCCCGGATCGAGCACCTGGAGGAGAACCTCGCCGCGGCGGCCCTCGACCTGACGCCGGCCCAGCGCGCCCGCCTCGACGCGCTGGCCGAGGGGGCGCGGCCCGAGTCAGGGACGGACTAGGCAGAGGCCTGTGCGTCACCGGGAGGGGTGCGCGCCCCGTCGGGTGTTCGAGGGGCGGGGCCGTATCCGGGGTGGTTCGGGGCTTGTCAGGCGGGGCGGTGCGCGGAGGGGGCGCGTGCCCAGGCGGACGCTGGAGCGGGAGGGGCCGAAGCGGAGGCGGACGGCGCAGAGTCCGGGGGCCTCGAGGGGAGGGCATGCGCCTCGGCGGGTGCCTGAGAGGCGAGGGCCGAATCCGAAGCGGAGCAGGGCAGGCCCCCGGCGTCGGGCGGAGGCTCATGCCTCGTCGGAGCCGGACTCCCCGTTGTTCCAGTCGTACGGGCCCCCGCCGCGCCACTCGATCAGCTCGGTGTCGTCGACGGCCGTGTCGGCGGTGGGCAGGCCCTCGCGGTGCAGGAGGTCCAGCACGTCGAACAGGCTGTAGGCGACGCCCATGCGCTCGCCGTGGATGGTCACCAGCCGTCCGCCGTCCGACGCGGGCGGCTGCACGACCACGGGGGGTTGACCGTCCATAGCCCCACCATGCGCCCGAAACGGGTGGTTCGCAGCTCGGCCTGGACCATAAGCGGGAACGGGCCGGTACGGCCCGCCGCTCCCTCAGCTCCCGGCACCGGGCGCTCTGCGCGCCGGTGACAAGGCGCGACCGGGAAGCTGAATTCTCGTCAGCACCCCCTGAGGGTCCTCCCGCCCCAGCCCTAGCGTCCGTGGCATGGACATGAAACGCAGGAGCAGAGGGAAGTGGCGCGGTGCCGCGCTCGCGGCACTGCTGACCGCCGGGACACTCACGGCCGCCGCCCCGGGCGCCCGGGCCGACGGGACGCGGACCGAGACGCCGGTCGCGTCGACGTCCCCCGTCACCGGGGTGACCGAGTCGGTCGTACGGGTGAAGGTACCGCTGCCGGAGTCGGCCGGGCCCCGTCCGGCCGCGTGCGACTGGCTGTCGTATCTGCGCTACCGCTCGGCCGGCGGGCCCGCCGAGTCGGCCGGCGCGGACCGGATCCTCATCGCCCAGCCCGGCATCCTGGAAGGAGCCGGAGCGTTCGACAGCGTCGCCCGCAACACCGTCACCAGGGCCGCCGAGCGGGGCTCGCACATCGAGTTCTGGGCGCTGGACCGGCGCTCCAACTGCCTGGAGGACCGCACCGGCATCGCCTCCGGCGACCAGCACAGCGCCGTCGACTACTACTACCGAGGCAAGCAGGTGGACGGCCGGACCTTCGACGGCTACGCAGGCAACGGACAGCTGGGCTGGATGGCGAAGCTCGGGATCGAGCAGACCGTTCGGGACCAGTACGACCTGCTCACCGCCGAGTTGCCCGACCAGGCCCAGCGCAAGCGGAAGGTGCTGTGCGGCGGGCATTCGCTGGGCGGAGTCATCACCGGGTACTTCGCCGCCGCCGACTTCGACGGAAACCGGGCCACCACGGCCGACGCCGGGTACAACCAGTGCGCCGGCTACTTCGCCCTCGACACCACCGTCTCCACCTCGCTCGCCGACCTCAGCGGGGGCCTGCCCGACGACACCAACCTGCCCGACATCGGCTTCGGTTACGGCGTGGTCCAGGCCGGGCTGGACAGCGGACTCCTGTCGCGCACCCTGTCCGCGCCGGTCCTGCTCAACCCCGAGACCATGACCCTGCTCGGCATCGCGGGCCTCGGCGCCCTCAAGGATCTCGACGGTGAGGCGGACCTGCCCCGCTATCTGCCCTCCAACCTCAACATCGAGGCCACCAACCGCTTCCTGTTCGCCAAGGACACCGCCGCGTTCCTCAGCGGTACGCCCTCCGTGAAGGACTTCCGGCTCACCAACGGGGCGGTGCTCGGAGCGCTGCTGGACGACAACTCCGTACCCCTGGCGTTCCTGCAGACCAGCGTCGGCTTCTTCGACGGAGGGCCCATCGCCGACAAGAGCTTCCCCGTCGCCAACGGAGGTGCGCGGCAGCCCGGTCTGTACGGCACCGCGTACAAGGCCATCCCCGACCGGCCCCAGGGCCCGCTCTACACCTGGCGCAACTACGACCGCGTCGGCGACCCCGACGACCCCGGACACCGGTCGTCCGACGGCACCCCGTTCACCGGTGCGGGCGAGGAGGTCACCGATGTGCGGCAACTGGCCCGCAGCCTCGCCGAGCAGCCGCTGGACTTCACCGAGCAGTACTTCCCGACCAAGCTGGTCACGGACATCCAGCTGGGCACCTCGCCGCAGGTGAAGAGGCTCGTCGTCCATCCGGGCGGGCTCACCGCCAACCCGGTGCTCACCGTCCTCGCCGGCGAGGGACTGCTGGCCGGCCGGGTGCCGCCCGAGCTGCATCCCGTGGTCGCCGACGGCTACCAGCACCTCGACGTGCTGACCGCCGCGCCCACACAGAACGACGGCGGGCCCGAGATCGTCTCCACCAGCCTCGCCGGGTTCGCCCGGTCACCCCGCTAGACGCCGGAAGGGGGCCCGGGAGGAGATCCTCCCGGGCCCCCTGGTGTGCTGGCGAAGCTCAGAGCCTGCCGGCGGCGAACGTGGCGGCCGCGTCGGCGTCGTCGCGGTAGCTCAGATGCGCCCCGACGTCACCCCCGCCGTTCTCGCAGACGGGGTCGCCCTGGGCGCAGAGGTCCAGGGTGCGGCTCTGGTAGGTGCCGGTGACGCTCTTGCCGAGCGCCCGGATCGGGTTGCCGAACAGCAGCACCGCGGAGACCTTCGGCTCGACCGCCGCGGGCAGCGTGGCCACGATGGGGCTGCCGACCACCGCGCCCGCGCTGCTGATGCCGATCGAGTTGTCGACGACGTTCGCGCCCTGCGAATAGCCGACGAGAACGAACTTCTGGTTGGGGCAGGCCGCGGCCTGGCTCTTCACATGGTTCACCAGATCCAGATTGCCCTGTGCCGCGGACGTCGGGGAGAGGTCCGCGGGATAGTTCACCTTGTAGCTGGTCAGGCTTTTGCCCGTTACTTTCTTCTGCAGCGCGGAA
The DNA here is from genome assembly GCF_053643595.1 of Streptomyces sp. NPDC055506. Lineage (NCBI taxonomy): Bacteria > Bacillati > Actinomycetota > Actinomycetes > Kitasatosporales > Streptomycetaceae > Streptomyces > Streptomyces sp. NPDC055506. The sequence goes on from NZ_JBSHKH010000019.1 coordinate 9,247, forward strand.
AGCACCGGGTCGCCGACGATGAAGCCGAGCGTCCCGGGCTCGAAGGTGCCGCGTGCCGAGACGAGTTCCACGTCGGAGCAGGCCGCGGCCGAGGCCGGGGAAGCCGAGAGGGTGGCGAGCCCGGCCCCGCCGACCAGCGAGAGCGCGGCGAGACACAAACGGATACGCATGGGGGATCCTCCGCGTGTGAGGCGCGTGCGGCGCCTGCGAAAAAGGACGGCCCGAACGTATTCGCTATCCCTCGCCGGGAGTTATGGACGGGATTATGGAATCCTCGCTGTTTTTTGTCGCCGATTGAGTGCGCCGCTCAATGCGGGAGTCAGTTCTGCCGTGTGTGCAGGGATTCCGCGCGCAACGCGAGAATGAGATCGAGGCGGGTGCCCGGATCGTGCAGGGCGTCCCCGAAGAGCTTCTCCAGCTGGCGCAGGCGGTAGCGGACCGTCTGCGGGTGGATGTGCAGCCGTGTGGCGACGTCCGGCACGTTGCTGCCGCTGAGCAGCCAGGCCAGCAGTGTCTCGGCGAGGCGGTCGCGCTGCCCCGCCGAGACCGTGTCGAGCGGCGCGAGCACCCGCGCCTGGAGCCGCTCCAGCAGCGGCTCGTCGCCGTACAGCAGCAGGGTCGACAGATGGTCGGAGCAGTGCTCCACGCCCTGCCGGGGCAGGATGCCACGCCCCATCAGCCCGAGCGCCCTGGTGGCCAGGCGCAGCGACCGCGCCGCCTCCGTGACCGCCACCGTCGGGCCGATCGCGGCGGGCCGGCCGCGCAGGGCGAGCGTGAACGCCCGGCCGAAGCGGCCCGAGGCGTCCGGGTCGGGCACCAGCATGCGCGGCGGCCGGGACCCCATGTCCACCAGCGCGCCCGCCGCCGCCAGCGGCCGGTCCTCCTCCCGCCGGTCCGGCGCCGCCGCCAGCGCCACCACGGCGACCGTCCGGGGCACCGGCCAGCGCGCACCATGGGCCACATCCTGCACGGTCTCCAGCGCCACCGGACCGTCCTCCAGCAGCAGGTTCAACAATCGTCTGCGGCGCCGCTCCAGCTCGTCGGTGCTGCGCAGCTGGGCCTCCGCGTAGCCGGCCGCGGCCGCCTGGGCGACCTCGTGCACGGTCCGGAACGCCAGCTCACCGAGTGCGGCCACGACGCCGGAGTCGAGGCCGAGTTGCTCCGCCGTGGAGCCCATCAGCCGCCAGGCGTGCAGCCCGCCCACCCGTAACGCGGACTGCAACGCGTCCAGGCTGCGGCCCTCCAGGGCCTCGCCACGCCCGAGTTCGTAGTACGTCGCCGCGATCGCGCCCCCGTCGTCGCGCGGGTCGGCGATGTAGTCGACGTACAGGGTGAGCGCCTGCACCACCCCGGACCGCAGGTTCTTGCGGTACGTCCCGCCGGCGGGCCGCGCGTACTCGGGAACCTGACGGCAGACCTCTTCCTCCACCAGGTCGGCGACGGAGTCCAGTTGGGCGCGCAGCAGCTCCGCGAGCTCAGGCGGCACCGGCGGCGTGCCGGGACGGTCCGGCACGCCGTGCGGCGTGGGCACAGCCATCACGGACACTCCTTTCGACCGGAAGCGGCTCACCCGCGGGCTGCTGCCAGTGGGACGAGAGGGAAGTCCAGCGTTGGACGGATGTCCCCTCCGCTCCGTTCCGTGCCCCGACGGCACCCCTGTCACTCCGGCACGCCCAGTGCAAGGGCGAGCATCGGCCACGAGGCGCTGAACTCCCGCTTCCAATAGGACCAGTCGTGTCCCCCACCCGAGTAGAAGTGAGTGGTGGCCCGGATACCCAGCAGGGCCAGCGCCCCGGCGAAACCCTGGGCCGAGGGCCACAGGGCGCTCTCCAGCACCCCGGGCAGCGGGTCGCCGCCGCCCGGGCCCACTCCGCTGCCCTGCGAGACGTACAGGGCGGTGTCGCGCAGCCCGGTGGCACGGGTCCGCGGGTTGAAGTCGCGCCAGGTCAGGGCATTGAGCAGCGGATGACCCCACAGGGATCGGGCCGGCAGGTTCTCCCGGGCCACGATGGCGTCCATGATGGCGGGAACACCGGGGGCGGTGGTGTCGAGGATGCCGCTGTAGGAGGCCGCGGCCTTGAACACGCCGGGGTGGCGGGCCGCGTGGGCCATCGCGCCGTAGCCGCCGGTGGAGACTCCCGCGACCGCCTGCACGCCGGAGGCCCGGTACTCCCGGGCGAGCAGCGCCGGCACCTCCTCGACCTGGAAGGTCTCGTAGTCGGGGCCGCCGCGCCAGAGTGTGGGGATGCCGGTGGGGCCCGCGTCCGGCATCGCCACGATCAGGCCGCGGCCCTCGGTGAAGGCCTCGATGTCCGTCTCGCGGGTCCAGGACGTGTAGTCGTCGTGGGCGCCGTGCAGCAGGTACAGCACCGGATACTTCCGCTCCGGCCGCGTGCCGAAGTCCGACGGCAGGATCAGCCGGACGGGCGCGCTGCGGCCGAGCGCGGCGGAGGGCACGGACACGTCGAGGGTGCGCGGCCCGAGCCGGGTGGCCGCCCCGGCACGGGCCGTGCCGCTCGCGGCCCCGAACAGCACGGCGAGGCCGGCGGCGGCCGTCGCTCTGGCGACGGTGCGCCGGGACACTCCGGCGGCGGGCTTGGGCGACAGGTCGGACATGGCGGCTCCTCTGGTTCCGGTTTCAGGGGGCCCGCCCGGCGAGCACCCGGCTCAGATGGGCGGCGATCTCGTCGACGTGCGGCGGGTCGAGCAGCGACAGATGGTGACCGGGCACCGGCACGACCTCCAGGCGCGGGCACACCTCGTCCCAGCCCAGCGCCTCGTCATCCCGCTCGTAGGCCGGGTCGCGCACGGTGTGCGGGGCGCGCTCGGCGGCCCGGTAGAGGACGACCGGCCCGGCGTAACCGCCGGGCCGGTGCGACTCGCCAATGCCCAGGTCCAGGTAGGAGGCCCGCTGGTGCTCCAGCGCGGCGGCCGGCACATCGGCGGCCTCCCGCAGCGCCCGCAGCACGGTGTCGATACGGGAGCTGTCGTCGTCCATGGCCACCAGGTCGTCGTACGGCAACTCCAGCCGCACGCCGTAGGTGTCGGCGACGTGGCGGGCGAAGCCCTCGAAATGTGCCCGGATCCGATCGGCCCGTGTCAGTCCCGGCCGGGGAAGAGGACGTGCGGAGTCGATGAGCACGACCAGCCGCACCTCCCGCCCGGCATCGGTCAGCTGCCGTGCGGTCTCCTGGGCGACGAAGCCGCCGAAGGACCAGCCGCCCAGCACACAGGGCCCGTCGGGGTGAGCGGCGTTGATCGCCTCGGCGTAGCGCCGCGCCTTCTCCGGCACGGTCCGGACCTCCTCGATCCGCTCCAGCCCGTACACCGGCTGGTCGTCGCCGAGCCGTTCGGCGAGCGTGCGGTAGACGGCTACCGGGCCGCCGGCGGCGTGGACGAGGAACAGCGGGGGCAGCGAACCGGTGGCACGCAGCGGGCGCAGCGGGCTGTCCTCACGGGGGAGGGCCTGCCGGATCCGGTCCGCGGCGTCCTCGACGGTGACGGCGGCGAACAGGTCGCGCAGGGGCAGCGCGACGCCGAACTCGCGCTCCACCGTGGTACGGACGCGGACGGCCATCAGCGAGTCCAGGCCCAGGTCGGCCAGGGCGGTGCCCGGGGTGACACGGGCGAGCGGGTGGCCGGTGACGGCGGCGATGTGCCGGGTCAGCCCGGCCAGGACCGAAGAGGGCTCCGTGGGTTCCGCCGCTTCGACGGAAGGGTCCTCCGTGACCGGCTCGGGGTGTGCCCGGCCGTCCGTCCACCAGTGCCGTGCGTGCCGCCAGCGGGGAACGGGCAGGTCGACGACCCGGCCGGGCGGCGCGGGCAGCCGCTGGCCCGCGACGTACAGGGCGCCGAGCTGTCCCGCGAACGCCTCGGAACCGTCGGCGTCCCGGCGCAGGGTGGCCAGGGCGAGGGCGCCGGGCACGGTGTCCGCGACGGCCCCCGTCAGAACCGGATGGGGCGAGATCTCGACGAACGCCGTGTGCCCGTCGGCCGCCGCCGAGGCGAGCGCCCGGTCAAGACGCACGGGCCGCCGCAGGTTGGCCGCCCAGTGCTCCGCGTCGAACACGCGGTCGCCGCGCGGGTCGTCCAGGACGGTGGAGTAGACGGGGACCTCCGGCCGCCGCCCCCGGATGCCGGACAGCGCGTCGACGAGCTCCGGCAGCAGCGGGTCCACCTGGGGCGAGTGCCCGGCACCGACGACCCGCATGGCCCGCGCCGCCCGGCCCTGCCCCTCCAGTCGGCGTACGAGCCCGGCCACCGCGGCCTCCTCTCCCGTGACGACCTTCTGCCGTGGCGAGGAGTGCACGGCGACATGCACACCAGGGAAGTCGCGCTCCAGGGACTCCAGTTCGCTGTCGTCCAGGTCCACCACGGCCATCGCGCCGCCGCTCAGCCCGCTCAGCAGCCGGGCCCGTACGGCGATGACCCGCGCCCCGTCGGCCGCGTCCAGCGCGCCCGCGCACACGGCCGCCGCCACCTCGCCCATGGAGTGGCCGATCACCGCGGCGGGCTCCACCCCGTACGAACGCCACAGCTCCGCGAGCGCCAACTGCAGCCCGAACAAGACGGGTTGGGCGACCTCCAGACGGTCGAGACCGGCCCCGGACGACAGGTGGTCGTACAGGGACAGGCCGCACTCCGGGGCGAGGTGCGGGTCGAGTTTCTCGACGGCGGCGGCGAACGCGGGTTCCTCGGCCAGCAGCCGCCGCCCCATGCCGGGCCACTGGCTGCCGTAGCCGGAGAAGACCCACACCGTGCCGGGCCCGACACGGTCGCGGTCACCGGTCACCAGCCGCGCGTCCGGACGACCTGTCGCCAACGCCCCCAGGACATCGGCGAGTTCGGCGCGGTCGCGGGCGACCACAGCGGCACGTACGGGGCCCCGGCCCGTGCGCCCCGCCAGGGTCCGGGCCACGTCGGCGGGGTGCGCGGCGCTGTCGCGCAGCCAGTCGGCCAGCCTGCCCGCCGTGTCGCCCAGGCGCTCGGCGTCGAGGTCGGAGAGCAGGTGCGGCCGGGCCGCCGGTTCCTCGGCCGGTCGGGCCGGGACGAGGCCGGGCGGCCCTTCCTCCAGCACCACATGCGCGTTGGTGCCGCCGAAGCCGAACCCGGAGACCCCCGCGACAGCGGTGCCGCCGTAGCGCGGCCAGGGCTCCGGCTCGGTCACGACCCGCAGCCGGTCGTCGGCGAGGGAAGTGCCCTCCGCGCAGTGCAGCGAGGGCGGGATCGTGTCGTGATGCAGGGCCAGCACGGTCTTCACCAGGCCCGCGATGCCCGCGGCCGACTCCAGATGCCCGAGGTTTCCCTTCACCGAGCCAAGCAGCAGCGGCTGGTCCGGGTCACGGTCCGCGCCGAGCACCGCGCCGAGCGCGCCCGCCTCGATCGGGTCGCCCAACGGGGTACCGGTGCCATGCGCCTCGACGTAGTCGACGTACGCCGCGGGGAGCCCCGCCCGTGCGTAAGCGCTCCGCAGCAGCGCCTGCTGCGCGGCCGGGTTGGGTGCCATCAGGCCGTTCGAGCGGCCGTCGGAGTTGACGGCGGTGGCCCGGATGACGGCCAGGACCCGGTCGCCGTCCCGCTCGGCGTCGGACAGCCGCTTGAGGATCACCGCCGCGCAGCCCTCGCCGCGCCCGATGCCGTCCGCCGCCGCCGAGAACGGCTTGCACCGCCCGTCCGGTGCGAGGGCCCCCGCTCGCCGGAAGGCGACCGAGACGGCCGGTGACAGCAGCAGGTTGACCCCGGCGGCGATCGCCGTGTCGCTCTCGCCCGTACGCAGGCTGACACAGGCGTGGTGCACGGCGACCAGCGAGGACGAGCAGGCCGTGTCCACGGCCATGCTCGGCCCCCGGGCGTCCAGGACGTAGGAGAGCCGCCCGGCGGCGACGCTCAGGGCGCCCCCGGCAGGCGCCCAGGGATCGACGGCGGCCGGGTCGGCTCCGGTGAGCTGCCCGTACTCGGGGGCGGAGACGCCGACGAACACCCCGGTGGCGGTGCCCGCCAGGGACTCGGCCGGTACGGCGGCGTGGTCGAGCGCCTCGTGCACGACCTCCAGCAGGATCCGCTGCTGCGGGTCCATCACCGCGGCCTCGCGCGGGGTGACGCGGAAGAAGTCCGCGTCGAAGCCCGCGATGTCGTCGAGATAGCCGCCGTACGGGTGTGCGTCCGCGGGCGGGAAGGCGGTGAAGTCGCGCCAGCGGTCCTCCGGGACGCGCCGGATCGCGTCGACGCCCTCGCCGAGCAGCCGCCAGTAGTCGTCCGGGCCGTGCACCCCGCCGGGCAGCCGGCAGCCGATCCCGACGACCGCGACCGGCTCGGCCGAACCGCTCGGCAGTCCGGCTCGCGGCAGCGGCGCGGCGTCGGACCCCGGAGCGTGCGAGGATCCCGGGGCCTGCGACGATCCCGCGCCGCGCAGCCGTGCCACCAGCGCTTCTCCGGTCGGCGTCTCCCACAGCAGGGTCGTCGGCAGTTGCTGCCCCGTGGCCCGGGACAGCTCACCGGCCAGGGCGACCGCGTCCCGTGAGGACATGCCGAGGTCGGCCAGCGGCCGGTCCATCGGGACGGCCTCGGGGGACGTGCCGCACCAGGCCGCCACCCGTTCGGCGATGAGCCGGCGCAGCACGCCCTCGTCGACGGGCCTCATCCCGCGGCACCCGCCGTCGCCGCCCGGGCCCGGCCTCCGTACGCGCCCTCCAGATACCGGGTCCGGGTCAGTGCCCGCGACACCTTCCCGCTGGAGGTGCGCGGCACCGTACCCGGCGGCACCAGGACCACGTCCGCGAGCCGCAGCCCGTGCCGGGCGGAGACGGCACCGCGCACGGCACGCACCACCGCCGGTACGTCGAGCTCGGCGAGGCGCGCGGTACGCGCGTGCTCCGCCACGACCACCACCCCCTCACCGGCGTCGCCCGGCACGGCGAACGCCGCCAGCCGGTCCCGGCGCACCGCCGGGTCCGCGTCCTGGGCCGTCGCCTCGACGTCCTGCGGATAGTGATTGCGGCCGTCCACGATGATCAGGTCCTTCAACCGCCCCGTGACGACCAGCTGCCCCTCCAGCACCGTCCCCAGATCGCCCGTCCGCAGCCAGCCGCCCGGACCGGCCGCGGAATCCGCGAACTCGGCACCGAACACGTCCCCCGGCCCCCGGTTCCAGTAACCGCGCCCCACATTCGGCCCCTGCACCCAGATCTCGCCGACCTCCCCCTCCGACAGCAGGGCCCGCGTCACCGGGTCGGCGACCCGGACCCGCTGGCCCGCCGGGGTGCCACAGCCCGCCAGCAGCACGGCCCGGGGATCGTCCGGCCGCGCGGACAGAGCCTTCCCGGCCGCCAGGGCGTCACGGTCGAGCGCGAACCGGGTGAGCGGCTCACCCGGCCGGGCCGCGCAGACGAACACGGTGGCCTCGGCCAGGCCGTACGACGGGCAGTGCGTCTCCGGTGCCAGGCCCTGGCCGGAGAACGCCGCGTGGAAGCGGTCGGCCGTGCCCGGGCGGACCGGCTCGCTGCCGTTGATCAGCGCGGTGACCCTGTCGAGCCGCAGCCCCTCCTTCTGCTCGTCGGTCACGGTCGCGACGCAGTAGTCGTAGGCGAAGTTGGGCGCGGCGCTCACGACGTTCGGATGCGCGGCGAGCAGCCGCAGCCAGCGCACCGGCTCGTGCAGGAACGCGGCCGGGTCCATCAGGACCGACAGGAGCCCGCGCGTCACCGGGGCAGCGATGCTCAGCACCAGCCCCATGTCGTGGTAGAGCGGCAGCCAGCCCACGCAGGTCAGCGGGCCGGCCCCGGCACCGTAGGCGGTCAGTGCCTGGCGGGCGTTGGCGACGACGTTGCCGTGGCTGATCTCCACGCCCGCCGGAGCGCGGGTCGAACCCGAGGTGTACTGGAGATAGGCCGTCGCCTCGGCGTCCGGCGGGACGGGCCGCCAGTCGCGGGCGGCGTCGTCGGGCACCTGGTCCGCCAGGACGATCCGCGGCCCGTCGGAACCGAGGAAGTCCCGCACCTCGTCCTGGGCCCGGCTCGTGGTCACGACCACCGAGGGACGGGCATCCGCCAGCACGCCCGCCAGCCGGTCCGCGTGCCCGGGCAGGTCCGGCGGATACAGCGGCACCGCGACCAGCCCCGCGGCCAGGGCAGCGAGGAAGGCGGTCACGTACTCCGTGCCCTGCGGGCACAGCAGGGCGACCCGGTCGCCGGGCCCGGCCCGCTCGGCGAGGCGCGCGGCCAGCGCCCGCACCCGCACGTCCAGGCGGCGCCAGGTCAGGGTGCGGTGGACGCCGCGCGAGTGCTGCGCCGGATGCTCGACGAAGGTGAACGCCCGGCATTCCGGGGTGGTTTCGGCCCAGTGCCACACGTACTCCGGCAGCGTCGGGCACGCGGGCGCGAGCGGGGGGCGGCGGCTGTCCATCAGGCGGGGCTCCTCACGGCGTGCGTCGGCCTACGAGTAGAGAAGGGCGAGGTCAGAGCGGGATGTTGCCGTGCCGGCGTTCCGGCATCGGCGCGCGTTTGCCGCGCAGGGCGCGCAGCGCGCGGCAGACCTGCTCCCGGGTCTCGCGCGGCGCGATGACGGCGTCGACATAGCCGCGCTCGGCGGCGAGATACGGGGTGCCGTGGGTGCGTTCGTACGCGGCGAGAAGGCGGGCGCGCAGCGCCTCCGGGTCGTCGGCCGCGGCGAGTTCGCGCCGGTGCAGCACGCCCACGGCCCCCTCGGCGCCCATGACGGCGATACGGGCGGTGGGCCAGGCGAGGTTGACGTCGGCACCCAGATGCTTGGAGCCCATCACCGCGTATCCGCCGCCGTAGGCCTTGCGCACCACCACCGTGACCTTGGGCACCGTCGCCTCGGCGTAGGCGTACAGCAGCTTCGCGCCGCGCCGGATGATCCCGGCCTGCTCCTGCCGTACCCCGGACAGATACCCGGGCACATCGGCGAAGGTCAGCAGCGGGATGCCGAACGCGTCGCAGAACCGTACGAACCGCGCCGCCTTCTCCGACGCGTCGATGTCGAGGACTCCGGCGGCGCGCAGCGGCTGGTTGGCGACGACGCCCACCGAGCCGCCCTCGACCCGGGCCAAGGCGCAGATGATGTTCGGCGCGAACAGTTCCTGCACCTGGAGCAGTTCACCGTCGTCGACGACCGCGTGCAGGATGTCCCGCATGTCGTAGGCCTCGCCGAGCCGGTCCGGGACGACCTCGTCGAGCCCGGCCCCGGGCGGAGCGTGCCCGGGCGCGTACTCCGGGGGCCGTTCCAGGTTGTTGGCCGGGAGGTACGACAGCAGGTCGCGCACGGTGTCGAGGGCGTCCTCCTCGTCGGCGGCCAGGAAGTGGGCGTTGCCGTTGACGGTGTTGCTGGTGCGGGCGCCGCCCAGCTCCTCGGCGGTGGTGCGCTCGCCGGTGACCGTCCGGATGACGTCGGGGCCGGTGACGAACATGTGCGAGGCGCCGTCCACCATCACCGTGAAGTCGGTGATCGCGGGGGAGTAGGCGGCACCGCCCGCGCACGGCCCCAGGACGACCGAGATCTGCGGGATCACCCCGGACGCCTTGACGTTGCGGCGCACCAGCTCGGCGTAGAGGGCGAGGGCGGCGACACCCTCCTGGATGCGGGCGCCGCCGGAGTCGTTCAGGCCGATCACCGGGCAGCCGGTCTTCAGGGCGAGGTCCATCAGGGCGACGGTCTTCTCCCCGAAGGCCTCGCCCATGCTGCCGCCGAACACCGTGGAGTCCTGGGCGAATACGCACACCGGGCGGCCGTCGACCGTGCCGTACCCCGTGACCACCCCGTCGCCGTGGGGGCGGCGGGCGTCCTGCCCGGTGGGCCTGGCCCGCACGAACAGGCCCGTCTCGGTGAAGGAGTCCTTGTCCACGAGCCGTTCGATCCGCTCCCGGGCCGAGAACTCCCCCCGTCTGCGCGGCCCGCCCGGGGCCACCGCACGGTCCCGGCGTGAGGCCAGCCCGGCGACGCGTCCCGCGGTGCTCCCACTCACCTCTGTGCTCACAGCCACCTCCGAAAGGGCTCTCGACTATGGCAGTGAGGCAGGGAGATACCGGTCGGGTCACCGTTCTGTGTGGGGGAGTTGAGTCCTTGGACGTGGGGTTTCATCCCCCGGTGACAACAGACCGATCAATTCCAGTCATTTCCACCCCGCGTGAGTAAAACATGTGAATGATTCCGCGTGGTTCGGGCATACGGAGCGAAAAACAGAGAGAGGGGCGCTACGTGCTCGTACCGGACCGGAAGGTCGTCAGGGAGTTGCTGACGCGGTACGCGTCGCTGAGGATCGCTCAGGCGGAGAGGCACGTGCCGACGGCGGCACGCCAGCTTGAGGACGTCAGCTACACGCTGTGCGTGATGATGGGGACGTCCGTCATCCACGACGCCATCGCCAAGGCCGACGCCCTGCTGCTCACCAAGGGGCGGTCCGATGCCGCGGAGGCGGACGGGGAGAACGGTTTGACGCTGGTCGGCTGACATCGTGTGAGACCCGGCGCACGGCCGGGTATCGCCCCGGTGGCCTAGGGACGGGCCGCCGGGGCGTTCGTCTTCCCGTGGAACGCCGTGCGATAGGCGTATGGCGTGGTGCCCACCACCTTGCGGAACCGCTCCCGGAACGCCGTCGGCGAGCCGAACCCCGCCTGGCGCGCGATCCGTTCGACCGAGTGGTCCGTGTTCTCCAGCAGGTACTGGGCGCGCCGCACCCGTGCCCGTAGCAGCCATTGCAACGGTGTGGTGCCGGTCTGCTCGCGGAAGCGGCGGCTGAAGGTCCGCTCGCTCATCCCCGCGCGCGCCGCCAGTGTGCCCAGCGTCACCTCGTGCGCGAGATGGTCCTCGATCCACTCCAGCAGCGGCTCGAACGCCGACCCCCGGGGCACCGGCGGGTGCTCGTGCACGATGAACTGGGCCTGTCCGCCCTCCCGTTCCAGTGGCATCACCGACATCCGGGCGATGTTCGCCGCCACGGCCGACCCCAGATCACGCCGGATCATGTGCAGGCACAGATCCAGCGCCGCCGCCGCACCGGCCGAGGTGAGGATCTGCCCGTTGTCCACGTACAGCACGTCCGGCTCCACCTCGACCTTGGGGAACCGCCTGGCCAGTTCGCCGGCGGCCACCCAGTGCGTGGTGGCGCGCAGCCCGTCCAGCAGCCCGGCCTCCGCGAGCACGAAGGCACCCACGCAGACGGAGGCGATCCGGGTACCGGACTCGGCCGCCCGCCGCAGCGCCGCCAGCACCCGGGCGGAGGGCGGCGCGGCGTCGGGGGAGCAGCCCGGCACGATGACGGTGTCGGCCTCCGCCAGCGCCTCGAGCCCCTGGTCGATGCGCAGGGTGAAACCGCCGTCCGCGCGCACCTCCGGCGTCTCGGCGCACAATCGGACCCGGTAGGCGGGACGCCCGTCCGGCATATGGGTCCAGGCGAACGTCTGCTGGGGCGCCGCCATGTCGAACGGCACCACTCGGTCGAGAACCAGGATCGCCACGGAGTGCATGACCGTCACCCTAGGCGGGTTCCCGCCAGCGGTGTGACCCGGGGACGGGGTGGCCCGTGAGGGGAGACCGCAGGTCGGACGAGTTGGCGAGAATCCGTTGGAAGCTGTCGTTCCAGCCCCTGGGGGATCACGTCCCGGCTCCCTAACGTGAGCCCGGCATCGTCGATCGCGTCGTGGAAAGAGTCCCGGTGACCAAGATCCTGCTGTCCCTCCATGTGCTGGCCGCCATCGTCGCCATCGGTCCCGTGACCGTGGCGGCCAGCATGTTCCCGCCGGCGGCGCGTCGAGCGGCCGGCGCGCGCGGGGAGGCCCCCGGCCCCTCGGCGGTCGGCACGGTCGCGCTGCTGCACCGCATCTGCCGCGTCTACTCCGGGGTCGGACTGACCGTCCCGGTCCTCGGGTTGGCCACCGGGGCTGCGATGGGTGTCCTGGGCAGCGGATGGCTCGTCACTTCCATCGCGCTGACCGCGGCTGCCGCCGGGATCCTGGCCGCCTTCGTGCTGCCCCGCCAGGAAGAGCTCCTCGAGCGGCTGAACGGCGAACAGGCCGTCGACCACCGGAACACCGTGCAACTGGCCATGTTCACCGGCATCTTCAATCTCCTGTGGGCGACGGTCACTGTCCTCATGATCGTCCGGCCGGGCTCCACCACGGGAGCGTGAGAGCCCCGCCACTTCGCGTGGCACAGATGTCCGTTCTGCGTCAAGTCATCCCAGGGAATTCACACTCCGGGATGCCCGGCCGCCTAGACTTCTCAGTCTTGCCCCCGCACGGGGACGACGAGCAGAAAGGCACGTTGCCGGGTGTTCCAGGATTCCCCCATCTACGACCGACTCATCGCGGAGTGCGGCGATGTGCCCACACAGGTTCGCCGCGAGGCCGAACGCGTGAGCAGGGAACTGGAGCTGGTCATGCGGCCCACACAGTCCCCCGGCTACGACCGCCCGCAGGCCCCCGGCACGGGCTGGCAGCGCACGGCCATGCTCCCCGCCCCGCGGCAGCCGTGAGCCGGGAGGCCATGGTCGTGGGACGGCCCGGGACCGGCGCGCGGCCGGACCCGGTGCTCAACGGACCGTCGTGCTCGAGCCGTTGACATGCGGCGACTCCCCGGGGACCGGGCGGGCCAGCCACTCCGCGATGGTGCGGGCGATCGGCTGACCCGTCTCCACCTCGACGAACCCGAACTGCCCCGACTGGTTGCACTCCAGGAACCACCAGGTCCCGTCCGCGTCCTCGACGAAGTCGAAGGCACCGTAGGCCAGTTCGGCCTCACGCAGGTACGCCTGGACACCCGCCGCGATGCACGACGGCACATCGGTGGGGCGCCACGGCGAGCCGGGCGCGGCGAAGCGCACGTCGACGTCGTCCGGGTCCGCGTCCGCGGCGGTCGCCTTGCGGGCGGCCAACGGCTGCTCGCCGACGACGGTGAGACGGATGTCGGCCCGCTTGGCGACCCGCCGCTGCAACAGCGTCGGCCCGAACGCGACGGCGGAGAAGTCGGTGTCGGGCGCCACCCGGCTGGTCGGCACCGCCCGGGGCGGGTCCTGCGGATGCGCGCCCGACACCGGCTTGACCACCAGGTCCGGGTAGCGCTCGGCGAACTCGCGGGCGGCCCGCGGGAAGGTCGTGATCAGCGTCGCCGGCACGGGCAGGCCGCACCGCTGGGCGAGGCGCAGCTGCCACGGCTTGTGCCGGGCCCGGCGGGCCGCGTCCGGGTGGTTCATCCAGCGCGCGTCCGAGCCCCGCAGCATGCCGTAGAGCGCCTGAGCGGCCTCCTCGGTCAGCCACGCGGACGGCTGGGCCGCCCGCCCGGCCGGAGGGCCGGGCCGGCGCACCCAGACCGAGCGCAGTCCCCCGATGCTCACCAGCCGCCCCCCGGCGGACAGATGGCCACGGAAACGGCCGTGTACGAACTCACCGGAGAGCGCGACACCGCCGGTCAGGTCGGCGGGATCGACCCGGACCACCGGAACCCCCGTCGCGTTCAGGTGCACGACCACCATGTCCGCGGTCACGTCCTCCTCACAGGTGAGGATCAGTACGGTCATCTTCGGCGGCCCGTGATCAGTCGTCGAAGTGTGTCTTGGAGCCTGCGGTGGACGTCGTGGTGCCCACCTCTCTCAACAGGCCGAAGTCGCTGGCCGCGATTCGGCCGTCGAGGAGCACGTTCAACTGCAGTCCGGTGTCGTACACATACGGAATAGCAGCTTCCAACTCCACTGCCGGGCGCGCGTAGTTGAGCGCGAACGGTTGCATCGTCTCTCCCTCGTCGGTACTGCGCCGATCAAGCGTTGGTCTGAGCGCGGCCCCCCGGCCGCTCGCTTGTTTCGGCTTCCAGAGACTTATACGAATCGAACGGGTGGTTGGTTTCCTTACTCTCCGTAGTTATTGGGCGGGTTCGTGGTCGGGTCGGCGTGTCGTCCTGCGATTCCGCTCGCCGAGGGAGCCGCGGACGGTACGCAGAGCGAGCAGCAGGACACCGATGTCGTCGAGGTACACCGGGTCCGGCAGCACGTCGGCAGGCAGGACGAAATAGAGAACCGCGCCCCAGAAGACCCAGCGCGGCCCGGTGGGCAGGCCCGCGTTCCGCAGGTCGCGCCGGGTCCGGACCAGTCTCAGGAAGATACGGACGGCGAGGACGAGGACGACGGCCGCGAGAATCGCGGCCAGGATGATCACCGTTGTGGTCGTATCCACGGGTTGCCCTCCTCCTGGCGTGCCGCGACACGGGGTGTCCTTACCTGGATTCCCGTTTCCGGCGGCTGTATTGCGGCCGGGGCCCGACATGTCGGCGAGTCGGCGGATTTTCCCGTGCGGGTGGTCATCCCGGTGGCTCACACGAGTGGCACGGGGTGAAGGGGGCGCCTAGTAATGGTCAGCGTAACGTCGCTCGTCACACGACGGGGGGCGCAGGAGCGGCCGCACTCTTCCCATGGAGGCGAGTATGACCACCTGCTCTTCATCACCCCGCTCGAACGGGTCCGCCATAACCGGCGAGTCGAACGGGTCCGCCCAGCCGTCCGCCGAGACCACCGCCGCCACCGGCGGGTACCAGGTGGAGCAGACGAGCACGCAGCCCGCCGCGCCCTCGCACGAGACGTACCATGCGGGCACCGAGCCTCCCGCCGAGTCCCACCCGGCGGGCCCGCCGGGCACGGAGCCGACTGTGTTGTCCGCCCTTACCGATGCTCCTTCCGTGAACGGGGCGGAGCAGGTGTCGGCACCGCCGCCCGCTTCTGGCGTGGACGAGGTGGCCCTGTCGTCTGCCGGGCCTGTCGCCCCTGTCGTAAACGGGGCGGTTCCGGCGCGGTCGGCTGTCTCCGGCGTGGACGAGGCCGCCCGGCCCGCCGCCCCCGTTGTGGCCCCGGCGGACCAGGAGCCCGCGCGGGGGGTGACCTCGGCCTCGATCGAGGCGGAGGTGGCCTTCGACCGCCCCGCCGCCCCTGGTTCGGGCACCACGACCGAGCGGTCTGCCGTCCGCGGCCCCGACCGCGCGGCCCCGGAGCCCGCGCGCCCGGTCGCGCTCGCCCCGGACGAGGCGAACCGGCCGTCGGCCGAACCCGCGAGCCCTCGCCCGAACCCGGTGAGCCCGTCGTCCGCCGAGTCGGCCGGCTCAGGGGCGTATCAGGCGGTTCGGCCTTCGGCCGCGCCCGCGGGCCCTCGCCCGAACCCGGTGAGCACGTCGTCTGCCCAACCGGCTGACTTGGGGCCGCAGCAGGCGGACCGGCCGTCGGCGGAGCCCGCGGCGTCCCGTTCGAACGCGGTGAGCCCGCCGTCCGCCGAGTCGGCCGGCTCAGGGGCGTATCAGGCGGATCGGCCCTCGGCCGCGCCCGCGGGCCCTCGCCCGAACCCGGTGAGCCCGCCGTCCGCCCAACCCGCCCGGCCGTCCGCGGCTCTTGGCAAGGACCAGCCGGACCCGTCGCCCGCCCGGCTCCCCGGGCCCGGCCCGGACCGGGCCGACGCGGCGGGTGAGGCGGAGCAGTCGGGTGCGCGGCCGTTCGTGGTCCGTTCGCTGGACGACAACCAGGTGGAACTGCGGCCCGGAACGGGGCCGGCCCCCGCGCCGTACGGTGACGCGGTCAGCGACCTGGTGCACGCCGCCGTGGTCGACCGGCCTCTGGAGGAGGTCGTCGCCCTCATCACCTCGCTCGGGAAGTCGCCTGACCATGCCGAGGCGATGGTCGACGCACTTCGCACGGCCGGCGTGGAGCGGCGCGTGGAGGACGTGAGCCGGATGATCGCCCTGCTGACGAAGCCCCCGCGGGACGCCGACAGCGCGGACGAGGCGATCCGGGCCGCGGCCGCCCACCGGCCGGTGGAGGAAGTGACCCGGCTGGTGACCCTGCTGCACAAAGAGCCGCACATGCCCCACGTCCGCGAGGAGGCACTCCGCGCGGCCGCCACCGGCCGGTCCGTCGGGGAGCTGGTCGAGCTGATCGACCGTCTCGGCCTGGAGCGGCTGGACCGCAACGGCCGTGTGCCGACCGGCGCCACGCCTCCCGAGGCCGAGACCACGCAGCCCCTGACGCCCGTCCGCCCGGCCAGGCGCCGCGAGACCCGCCGGACCCTCGACTCCTCACCGTCGGACCGCGACCGCGCGACGGAGCGGCTCACCAGGTCCATGGCGTGGTCGAGTTGGCTCACGGCCCTGGCCCTGGCCGTGTGCGCCGTGGCCCACTTCCCGCTGCAGCGCGGCGGAGCGTCCCTGGACCTGCACGCCATAGCTCTCGGCCTGTCCGTGCTCTGCACGGTGCTGGCGCTGCTGCTGGCCCTGCGCCCCGTCGTGCCGGTACTGGTCGGGGCGGTGGTGGTACCCACGGTGCTGGCCGGGGCCCAGGCGTACGGGAGTTCCTTCCCGTCGGCGTCCCTCACCCGGGCCGTGGACCTCGCGCTCGCCCCGCCGTGGTTCGCCGCCGGTGCCGCCGTGTGCACGGCGCTGCTGGCCCTCGTCGCGCTGGTCTTCCGCGCGGTGGCGCCCCTCGTGAGCGGACAGTGGTCACCACTGCCGGCGACCGAGGCACGCAGTATGGCGGAGTGACGTCTACGCGTCCCGCACCGGACCGGATCCGCTCGCAGCGGGTCCGGTCCGGACGTCGTTCGTCCCTCGGCGATCGAGCAGCCCGGCCAGCACCCGGTCCGGCGTCAGCGGGAGTTCCCTGAAGCGGACGCCCGTGGCGTGGTGCACGGCGTTGCCGATCGCCGCGGCCGTCCCGACGATGCCGATCTCCCCGATACCCTTGCTGCCCATCGGGTTGAGACGGGAATCGTCCTCGTCGAGCCAGTGCGCCTCGATCTCGCCGACATCGGCGTGCACGGGCACGTGGTACGACGCCAGATCCGACTCGGTGAAGTCCCCGAACGCGGCGTCCATCGTGCTGCCCTCGGTCAGCGCCATGCCCAACCCCATCGTCATGCCGCCGACGAACTGGGAGCGCGCCGTGCGGGCGTTGAGGACGCGCCCGGCGGCGTACACACCGAGCAGCCGGCCGACCCGGACCTCGCCGGTGACCGTGTCCACCGCGACCTCGGCGAAGTGCGCCCCGAAGGCGTGCCGGGCCCAGGCGCTCTCGGCGTCCGCCGCGCCCCTGGTGTCCGCACGGACGTCGAGGCCCTCCACGGGCAGCGGGCCCGAATGCTCGGCCAGCCGCCGCGCCAGCAGGGCGCACGCCTCATGGACCGCCCAGCCCCAGGAGGCGGTACCGGACGAGCCGCCGGCCAGCGGCGCGGACGGGAGCTCACTGCTGCCGACCTCCGTCCGCACCCGCTCCAGCGGCACCCCGAGGGCGTCGGCGCCGACCTGTGCGAGCACGGTCCTGGCCCCGGTACCGATGTCGGTGGCGTTGATCCGCACCAGGAACGTCCCGTCGGGCAGCGCGCGGGCCGACGCAGTGGCGGGCCACACCATGACGGGATACGTCGCCGCCGCCACCCCCGTCCCCAGCAGCAGCGGCCCTTCCCGGCGGGAGCCCGGGAGGGGATCGCGCCCGGCCCACCCGAAGCGCCGGGCACCCTCGCGCAGACACTCGACCAGGTGCCTGCTGCTGAACGGCTTGCCGCTGTCGGGTTCGACGTCCGGCTCGTTGCGGACCCGCAGCTCGACCGGGTCCAAGCCCAGCTCGCCGGCGAGTTCGTCCATGGCGGACTCCAGCGCGTACATCCCCGGAGCCTCGCCCGGCGCCCGCATCCACGACGGCGAGGGCACGTCCAGCGCCGCGACCCGGTGCACCGTACGGCTGTGGGGCGCGGCGTACATCACGCGCGCGGGCACCGCCGCCTGCTCCACGAACTCCTTGATGCGCGAGGTGTGGGTGGTGACCTCGTGCACGACGCAGGCGAGACGCCCGTCCGTGTCGGCACCGAGCCGCAGCCGGTGCAGGGTGGGAGCGCGGTGCCCGACGACGGCCGGCAGATACCGTCGGGGGAGCGCCACGGTGACCGCCCGCCCGGTCTGCCGGGCCGCCATCGCGGCGAGCACCACGTCGGGCCGTGGCGTGCCCTTGGACCCGAAGCCGCCGCCGACGTGCTCGGCGGTGACGACGATCCGCTCCTTCGGCATCTCGAACAGCCCGGCGAGCACGGCCTGTACGGCACCGGCGCCCTGGCTGGAGGTATGCACGGTCAGCCGGCCGTCGTCCCAGCGGGCGGTGCTGGCGTGCGGTTCCATGGGGTGGTTGTGCAGCGGCGGCACCCGGTACCCGACGTCGACCCGGGCGGCCGAGGACCCGAAGGCCCTGTCGGGGTCGCCCTGTTCACGGACGGCCGGATGACCGCCGTTGGCCTCCTCGGGTACGTACACGCCCGGGTGCGAGGCGGTGAGCTCCACGTCGTGTTCCTCGGCGTCGTAGGCGACGCGGACCGCCGCGGCACCGGCCCTGGCCGCCTCCAGGGTCTCGGCCACCACCAGGGCCACGAACCAGCCCCGGTGCGGAACCCGGGGGTTCTGGAGCACGGCGAGCGTCGGATCGTCCGGCTCGGCGAGCCGCGGCGCGTTCTCGTGGGTGAGGACATCGAGGACACCGGGCACGGCCAGGGCCGCCGCCGTGTCGACGCCGGTCACCCGCCCCCGGGCGACGGTCGCCGGCACGGGCCAGGTCTGGGCCCGGCCGGGGGAGTGGTACTCGGCGGCGTAGCGGGCGGTCCCGCTGACCTTCTCCCGTCCCTCCCGGCGCTCGGCGGGAGCGCCCACGCTGCCGGTCATGGAGTCCTCCTCGTGAGGGCCGGGTCCGCGAGCCGGGACAGCACGTCCACGGCGAGATTGCGGGCCAGCGGCACCTTGTAGGCGTTGTCCCGCAGCGGCTGCGCGGCGGACAGTTCGAGGTCGACGGCGTGCTCGAACGCGGCGGCGGTCGGAGCCGCGCCCAGCAGCGCTTCCTCCGCCTGCCGGGCCCGCCAGGGCCGGTGCGCCAGCGCCCCGAAGGCCAGCCCGGCATGACCGACCACACCGTCCGACACCCGAAGCACCACCGCGACGGACGCGAGAGCGAAGGCGTACGAGGCCCGGTCGCGGGCCTTGCGGTACGCCGACGGCAGCCCGGCCGTGGCGGCCGGCAGCACCACACCGGTGACCAGCTCACCGGGGCGGATCTCGGTGTCCAGCTCGGGCCGGTCTCCGGGCAGCCGGTGGAAGTCCGCCGCCGCGACACTCCGGGCGCCCTCCGGCCCGTACAGCTCGACACGCCCGTCCAGAGCGGCCAGCGCCACCGCCATGTCCGACGGATGGGTGGCGATGCAGTACGCGGAGTGACCGAGCACCGCGTGATCGCGGTGGACACCGTCCCGCGCGCCGCAGCCGCTGCCCGGCTCGCGCTTGTTGCACGGCTTCGACAGGTCCTGGAAGTACGGGCACCGGGTGCGCTGGAGCAGATTTCCGCCGGTCGTCGCCGCGTTGCGCAACTGTCCCGAGGCACCCGCGAGCACCGCCTGCGACAGCGCCGGGTACCGGTCCCGTACGAGGGGGTGGGCGGCGAGGTCGCTGTTGCGGACCATCGCCCCGATCCGCAGCGCACCGTCCGGCAGCTCCTCCACGGAGTCCAGCGGCAGCCGGGTGACGTCGATGAGGGCGGCGGGCCGCTCGACGCCGAGCTTCATCAGATCGACGAGGTTGGTGCCGCCGCCCAGATAGCGGGCACCGGCGTGGGAGGCGTACGCGGAGGTCGCCTCCTCCACGCTCCCGGCACGGACGTACGCGAACTCCTTCACCGGATCACGTCCTCGACCGCCTCGGCGATCCGTGGATACGCGCCGCACCGGCACAGATTGCCGCTCAGCCGCTCCCGGATCTCCTCCCGGCCCAGCGGCACCGGCTCACCGGAGGGCGTCGCCGGGTCGGTGACGTGCGAGGGGTGACCGGCCGCCGCCTCGGCGAGCACACCGGCCGCGGAGCAGATCTGGCCCGGGGTGCAGTAGCCGCACTGGAAGGCGTCGCGCTCCAGAAAGGCCTGTTGCAGCGGGTGCGGCTGCTCACCGTCGCCGGACAGGCCCTCGATCGTGGTGACCTCGCTGCCGTCCAGGGCGACCGCGAACAGCAGACAGCTGTTGACGCGCCGCCCGTCCACCAGGACCGTACAGGCGCCGCACTGGCCGTGGTCGCAGCCCTTCTTGGCGCCGGTGAGGCCGAGATCCTCCCGCAGGAGGTCGAGCAGGACCCGCCGGTGGTCGACGGTGACTGTGTGGGGCTTGCCGTTGACGCGGAGAGTCGTCTCCGATTGGTACTGGTCGTTGCCCATGTCGTGGAGGCCTTCCCGGGCGGGCCGTACTGCCGTACGGACCGCGTATCCACCTGGCCACGACTGACACGTGCGCCCCGCGAGGAAGGGCTTCTAGTGCTCGTCCCGGGACGGGGTCACGGGCCGCTGGGATTTGGGCTTGAAGCGTTCGAACGTCCGTGTGAGCTGCTGCAGCGGCGACCCGGCGGGAGCGCCGGAGGGCTGCTGCCGCGCCGGAGCAGCGCCGTCGGACTCCTGGTAGGCGGTCAGCGCCTCGTGGGCGCGCTCGGCCGCCTCCCGGTACAGATCACGCGACTTCGTCATGGCCTCCAGTGCGTCGGCGTACATGGCCACCAGACCGCGCTGGCGGTCCAGCTCCTCCTGGAGATTCAGCAGGTGCCAGTCCTCCCGCAGCGCGGTCAGGGCCTTCTCGGCGCCGTCGGGCAGGGGCCTCGGCAGCGCGGCGAACCGCTTCACCGCCTCGACGAGGGCGGCCGGCTCCGAGCCGTCGAGGAAGACCGCTCGGACGGAGAAGTCCCCGGCGTCGTAACCCTCCGGCGCCGGGGTCCCGGGCAGCACCACGGCGCCGCCGCGCGGCACCTGGACGCCGGAGTCCCGCAGGGCCCAGTTGAGACCCCGCGACTGCTGCGGGAGGGCGCGGTGCTCCACCACCCGGTGCCGCAGGCCCGGCGGCAGCCACCGGGCCACCGGCATGCGGCCCTTCTCGTCCGCGGTCATTGCCTCGTGGACGACCACGTGGATGTGCCATCCGCCGCGCACCGCGTTCCGGAGCAGGCGCTTGGTCTCCTTGTCGTCCTGGGGGAGCGGATTGATCTCCCGCAGGGACAGCTCCGTGGCGGCGTCCTGGTCCCAGGCGGTCTCCGGCTCCTGTGGCCAGAACAAGCCGGTCGGCGACGGCCAGTCGTCGCTCCACGGCTGCTCGGCCTCCGCGACCAGGATCCACTCCTGTCCCGCGCCGTCCGGACCGGGCGTCACACTCAGCCGGGCCCGCACGGTCACCCCGTCACCGACCTGCCAGCGGGCCTCGAAGACCCGCTCCGACGGGCCGGTCTCGGCCTCGGGCAACTCCAGAAAGTCGTCGATGTCCTGACTGTCCTTGCGCTGCTGGAGCGAGCGCCGGAGCACGTCTTCCGCGGCGCCGGAGGCATGACGGCCGCGCGCCAGCCACACCGTGGCGGGCGTCTGGGGGCGGACGGTGGAGGAGATCGGCATGGGTCCATCTGTGAGGTGGGGGCAGGTGCGCCTGCCAGTATCGTCACCGCAGGCCGACCGGGATAACCCGGGGTCACACACACGGCCTACCCCGGATGGGCCCTGCCATGTGAGGTGGCGCCGCGCGCACGGGGTGTGCGCGCCGCGCGCACACCGACGCATCACACTCATGGCCCAGCCGGTCCACGATCCCGACAATGGTCCGCACGAGCAGGGCCCGCCCACCATCCGCATCGGGGCGGGTCCTGCTCGCTTCACACTGCTGCGCCGGTACCCACTTCCCGCGCGGAGCGCGCCCCCGCTCAGTAGAACTCGACGGTGTTCACGCGGTTGACCAGATCCTGTCCGTCGAGGAGCCGGGTGGCGTTGGCGGCGAAGAGTTCGGCGATGAGGCGGTCCTCGGAGGCGTCGAGCGCGGCGGTGTGCGGGCTCACCAGCACCCGGTCGTGGTGCCAGAGCGGACTGCCGGCCGGCAGCGGCTCCGTCTCGAAGACGTCCAGCGCGGCGAAGCCGACCCGCCCGGAGTCGAGCGCGTCGGAGAGGGCTGCCTCGTCCACGACGGTGCCGCGGCCCACGTTGACCAGCGTGGCCCCGGGCCGCAGGGCGTCGAAGAACCGCTTGCCGAGAAGGTGTTCGGTCGCTTCGGTTCCGGGGAGCGTGTTGACCACGGCGTCCACGGTGGGAGCCACCTCGGTGATGCGGTCGGGACGCACCACGGCGGAGACACCCGGGACGGTGACGTCCCTTCTGCTCGTCCCGATGACCGTCGCGCCCAGCGCGTGCAGTGCGGTGGCCACGGCCCGGCCGATTCCGCCCAGGCCGAGAACGAGAACGGTCTGCCGGCTCACCTGCCCCATCGTCCAGCGTCCGCTCCATTCGCGGTCGCGCTGCTGGCGGTTGAGGCGGGGCAGGTCCTTGGCTCCCGCGAGCACACCGAAGACGGCGAACTCGGCGAGCGGCCGCCCGTGCACCCCGGCCGAGGTGGTGAAGAGGACCCGGCCGAGCTCTTCGGTGTTCAGTCCGGCGGCCTTGACCTGGCCGCCTCCGCCCGCGGCCATGGTGTGCACCCAGCGAAGGCGCGGGTTGGCCCGGACGGCGCGGGCCAGGGCGGCCGGGTCCACGTCGGGGATCCCGTACAGGGCGTCGGCCGAGTCGATCGCCGCCTCGTACGCGCGCTGCTGCTCGGCGGTGCGCCGCCAGTCCGGATCGCCCGAGAAGTCCGCGGGCCAGCGCATCGGGGGCAGCAGGGAGTGGTCGACCACGAGGTCGATCCGCGGTTCCAGCCGCCGGACGAGCGCGCCGTTCTCCTCGGACAGCGGGGCGGCGACGGCGACGCGGAGGCGGCCCGGCACCTGGTCCCGGCCGGTCACCGGGCGGCGGCCTGTGCGCGCAGCGCCTCGACCTCGGCGTCGAGTGCCGCCTCGCGGGCGACGATCTCCTCCACGGCCCGGAGCGCCTCCTCGGCGCGGTGCGGCGGGATGACGATGACGCCGTCCCCGTCGGCGGCGACGATGTCGCCCGGGTTCACCACGACACCGCCGATGGCCACGGCCTCGCCGATCGTGCCCGGGCCGTTCTTGAAGGGCCCGGCGGGAGTCAGTCCCCGCGCGAAGACCGGGACTCCGAGTCGTTCGATGATCGCGGCGTCGCGCACATAGCCGTCGACGACCGCTCCGGCGGCACCGTGCACGGCGAACCGCTGGGCGAGGTTGTCGCCGATGATCGCGCGGCCGTCGTAGCCGAAGGCGTTGATGACGAGGACATCGCCGGGGCGGATGTGCTCGAGCGCCTCGATCACGGCTTTGTTGTCGCCCGCGACGGTGAGGACCGGGAGCGCCGTGCCGACGGCCGCGGCGCCGTTCCAGATGGGGGCGATGCCTCCGTCGACGATGTTCAGCCGGTCGAGGGCGTCGCCGAGGTTGGCCACGGAGTGGGCGCGGAACCGCTTGAGCACCTGCTCGTCGACGCGTTCCCACGCCGTGTTGACGCGCACGTTGTCCTGGGTCATCGCAGAGTCCTTCCAGAAAATGCGAAACCTTTCGCGTTTCGCGTCAGTCAGTGTGCATCCATCGACCGTGCGGCACAAGGGGTGGCCGAAGCGGGGCGCATCGGGAAGGGCGAGAGTTCGACGAGAGGGTGAACACATCCTTGACCCGCCGAGAATGCGAACCTATTCTCATTCGCGATTCCAGTCGCAACTCGGTTCCGGCGCTGTTCCGCGGTCTTCCACCGTGACGCTTCCGCCCGCCCTGCTCAGGCGCGGGCCGCCTTCGAACAGTGCCGCAGTCTCCCGCCCCCTGAGGCACTGTCACCGCTTTCCCCTCCTGGCCCCCACCTCCGTGGGCGCACCTCGGCGCACGATCCTCAGGACACCGTCCCCGGAGTCCGCGACACCGAAAGTGAACGCGTATGACAACGTCAGATCGGCTCGACATCCCCTCAGACCGTGACGAGGCATCGTCACAGACGCCCGGCGCGGCAGCGGTCGACGTCGTCTCCGCCAACCGCAAGGTCGTCCGCAAGGCCACCGTCGCGGGCTCGATCGGCTCCTTCGTCGAGTGGTACGACTACGGCATCTACGGCCTGCTCGTCACCTATCTCGCGATCAACATCATGGGAGAGGCCGAGGCCGGAGGTCTCTTCCTCACCAACGTCGGCTTCCTGGTCAGCTTCGTCGCCCGCCCGTTCGGCAGCGTGATCTGCGGCTATCTCGGCGACAAGATCGGGCGCAAGGGGCTTCTCGCGGCCCTCCTGGTGCTGATCTCCGCCGCCACCGCGGCCATCGGCCTCATCCCCTCCCACGCCGTCATAGGCGTAGCCGCACCCGTCCTCCTGGTACTCCTCCGGGTGCTGCAGGGCTTCTCCGCCGGCGGCGAGGTGGCCGGTGCCATGTCCTTCGTCGGCGAGTACGCGCCGGACGCCCGCCGCAACTACATGATGAGCTTCATCGCCGTCGGCTCCTTCGTCGCCCTGATGTTCGGCAGCGCCTTCTCCGCCGTCCTCATCACGACCCTCGGCGACGACTCCATGACCTCCTGGGCGTGGCGGGTGCCGTTCCTGCTCGCCGTCCCGCTCGGCTACGTCGGCTTCTACATCCGCCGCCGACTGGAGGAGACCCCGCACTTCAAGGCGCTGCGCGAGCAGAACACCGTCGTGCGCAACCCGCTCCGTGAGGCCTTCACCAACCGGCGCCATCTGCGGGCGATCGTCCTCACGATCTTCCTCCCGGCCCTCAACGGACCCGGCTACTACCTGCTCTTCGTCTACATGCCGACCTACTTGAAGACCTCGCTCGGCGAGCACAACTTCTCGATGCTGCGGGCGCTCACCGTCACCGCGGTCAGCCTGGTCGCCATCGTCGTCTGTATCCCGCTCATGGCCCGTCTGTCGGACCGGATCGGCCGCAAGCCGGTCCTCGCCGGCTCGGCCGTCGCCATGGCCGCCGTCTCGTACCCGATGTTCCGGCTCATCACCACCGGCGAGTTCGGACTGGCCTGCATCGGCACCGTCGTCCTCGCGATCGCCTTCTCCGGGCACGCCGCCGTCGTGCACACCATGCTCGCCGAGATGTTCCCGACCACCGTGCGCTACTCCGCCTACAGCATCGGCTTCAGCCTCTCGACGATCATCTTCGGCGGCAGCGCCCCGCTGGTGATGACCGAGCTGATCGAGTCGACCGGCTCCAACCTCGTCCCGGCGTTCGCCTCCATCATCACCGCCCTGATCACCCTGGTCACGATCGCCTTCCTGCGCGAGACCAAGGGCCAGCCCCTCGCGGCCCGCTGAATCATCCCCCCACGAGGAGAGACACCATGGGAATCAACTCCGTAGCCGTCGTCGCCGACCTCGGCGAGAGCTTCGGCAACTACACGATCGGAGACGACGGCGCCCTGCTCGGCCTGGTCACCTCGTCGAACATCGCCTGCGGCTTCCACGCCGGTGACCCGCGCATCATGGACCGGACCGTCTCCGACTGCGTCGCGCGCGGCATCGAACTGGGCGCCCACCCCGGCTACCCCGACCTGGTCGGCTTCGGCCGCCGGCTCATCGAGGCGACCGAAGAGGAGATCCGCACCGACGTCCTCTACCAGCTCGGCGCCCTGGACGCCTTCGCCCGGGTGCACGGCGGCACCATCAGCCATGTCGCCCCGCACGGCCGGATGGGCTCGATCGCGCAGACCGACGCCAAGCACGCCCGTGCCATCACCGACGCGATCGCCGCGTACAACACCGACTACATCGTCATCTGCCAGCGCGGACTGCTCGCGGAGGAGTCCCGCAAGCGCGGCCTGGAGGTCGGCTACGTGTTCCTCGCCGACCGCGGCTACGGCGACGACGGCATGCCCGTGCCGCGCTCGCACGAAGGCGGTCTCATCCACGACCCGGAGCTGATCGGTGAGCGCTCGGCCCAGGTCGTACAGGAGGGGACGGTGCGTTCGGTCGACGGCAACGTGGTCCCGCTGGGCCACGACGCCGACGTCCTGTTGCTGCACGGCGACCACCCGTCCGTCCTCGCCAACGGCACCGCGCTGCGCGCCGCGCTCGACAAGGCGGGCATCCGGGTGGGCGGCCTGCGCGAGGTCCTGGCGCAGAAGGCGGAGGTCGCGCTCGCCGGCTGAGGGCGGGGCGCACCAGGTGATGACCACAGCACAGTACGGCGCCCTCACCGTCGAGCCCTACGGCGACTCGGCGGTGATGGTGACCATCCCGCATGCCGACCAGGCCATCCGTAGGGCCGGGATCGTGGCGTTCCGCGACCGCTTCCTGGCGCACCGCCCGCACGGTGTGCTGGACGTCGTCTCCGGTCTCGAATCCCTGCTCATCGAGTTCGACCCGCTGCTGACCGCGCTCGAGCACGTGGAGTACGCGGCGCGGCTCGTGGCGCGGTGGGCGCCGTCACCCACGGACGGCCCTGCCCGCTCACGGCAGGTGCGGACGTTCGACATCCCCGTGGTCTTCGACGACGACACCGGCCCCGACCTGGTGTCCGTCGCCGAGGAACTCGGCCTGGCCACCACCGATGTGGTCGAGGCGATCGCCCGGTCCACCTTCACCATCTGCCTCCTCGGCGCGGCGATGGCTCCGATGATGGACGGGCTCAAGGTGCCCCGGCCGGTGCGCCGGCGGGCCGAGCCGCGCACGGACGTCGCCCCCGGCGCTGTCATGATCGCCGGGACCAACGCGATCATCCAGCCGTTCCCCGGCCCGACCGGCTGGCGGGTGGTCGGGCGTACGCCGCACACCATTGTCGACATCTCCCGCCCGGACCCCGTGTCGTTCGGCACCGGCGACGTCGTGCGCTTCGTCCCCGTCACGCGGGACGAGGCCGAGGCGCTGGGCGAGGGCTTTCTGCTGCCGACGGAGGTGGCCGTATGACGACCGTGACGCTCGACTTCACCGGCACCGGATGGATCACCACGTTCCAGGACCTCGGGCGGAGCGGCACGGAACAGCGGGGCGTTCCGACCGGGGGAGCGGCCGACCAGCACTCGGCGGCCGTGGCCAACCTCCTCGTGGGCAACCCCCGTGGCGCGACCCTGCTGGAGAACCTGGGCGGCGAGCTGGCCCTGGTGCCCGACGCCGATGTGCTGCTCGCGGTGACCGGTGTGCCCGCCCGGGTCACCGTCGCGGGCTCGCCCGCCGACACCTGGTCGCCGCTGGTCGTGCCCGCGGGCCACGAGGTGCGGATCCGGGGGGACATGAGCCTGGGGACCCGCACCTATCTGGCGGTGAACGGCACGCTGAGCACGGAGAAGCTGCTGGGCAGTGCCGCCCCGGACGCCCGGATGGGATTCGGGCAGGCCGTGGTGCCAGGAGCGCCTGTCCTGCTGGAGACGGCGTTCCGGGGGTTCAGGCACCGGCCGTTCGAGGCGCAGCTGTTCCGGCTCCCCGTGCCCGTCCCGCGCTTCGACGACGGACCGTGGATCGTCGACGTCGTCCCCACCCCCGGCATGCGGACCATCGCGGGGGTCCGCGAGGTGATCGAGGAGGCGACCTACGTCGTCACACCGCGCTCCAACCATGTCGGGCTCAGGCTCGACGGACCGGTGCTCCACCCGGACACCGACACCGAGATCGTGTCGCACGGCGTGCCCATCGGGGCGCTGCAGATCCCGCACGCGGACGAGCTGATCGTCCTCGGCCGCTACCGGAGCCTGACCGCCGGCTATCCCATCGTCGGCGTCGCCGCGCGGGCGTCCCTGCCCCTGCTCGGGCAGGCCGGGCCGGGGCGGGAACTCCGGTTCCGCTGGATCGACCGCGAGACCTCACTGCGCCGGTTCACGGACCGCGAGTCCGAGATCCGCGCGCTCGGACGGGCGGCTGCCGAGGCATTCGGCGCACTCGGATTCCCCGCGCCCTTGCCCCAGACAATCTGAGAATCTATTCTCATATGTAAGGTGACTCTCATGTCACCGATGGAGGAGAAACGGTGACCACATCGACCGGCACGACCGCGCTCATCACGGGAGCCGGCAGCGGAATGGGCCTCGAGACCGCGCGACTGCTCGCCCGGGACGGTGCCGCCGTGGTGCTGATCGGCCGCAGACAGGAGGCCCTCGACCAGGTCGCCGCCACCATCCGCGCCGACGGCGGGACCGCTCTCGCCCTCGCCGCGGACATCACCCGCGCGGACGACGTGACCCGCGTCCTCGACCGGGTGCGCAGCGAACTCGGCCCGGTCGACATCCTCGTCAACAACGCGGGGAGTTCCTCGTCGGTGCTCAACCCGCAGTGGCTCCCGCACGAGGAGTGGCGCCAGGTCCTCGACGTGAACCTCACCGCCGTCTTCCAGCTCACCCAGGCCGTCCTGCCCGACATGCTCGACCGCGGCGCCGGGACCATCGTCACCGTCTCCTCGCTCGCAGCGGTCAACCCCAACCTGCTCGGCGGCGCCGCCTACGGCGCGGCCAAGGCGGGCGTACGCAACTTCATGACCTTCCTGCACAACACGTTCCGCAACCAGGGCCTGCGCGCGATCACCGTGCTGCCGGGCGAAGCGGACACGCCCATCCTCGACAACCGCGCCCGGCCCCCGGCGCCGGAGGAGCGCGCCGGCATGGTGCAGCCCGAGGACGTGGCCGAGGCCATCCGCCTGGCCGTCGCCCTGCCCCAACGCGTCGTCCTCCAGGAGATCGTCGTCGCCCCGACCCGCCAGCGCGACGTCTCCGCCGACCTCGAGATCAGCCGCCGGGCGGGCGCCCCCGCCGACGCCGCACCGCAGGCCTGACCACCCCGTTTCCAGGAGGAGCGCATGCCGCCCACCATCACCACACAGCCGCCCCTGTCCGGCACCGCCGCCGCCGTCGCCCGGATCGCGGCCGCCTCCCGCCGGACGCAGCAGCCGCAGTCCCGGTCCGACCTCGTCTCCCTCGCGATGGGCGAACCCGACTTCGACACACCCGAGCGCGTGACCGAGGCAGCTCACGCCGCGCTGCGCGCCGGCCGCACCCACTACTCACCGCTGCTCGGCGAGCCAGCCCTGCGCGAGGCCCTCGCCGCGAAGCTGACCGCCACCGCCGGGACCCCGGCCTCCGCCGGCGACATCCTGATCACCCAGGGCGGCACCGCCGGGCTGGCCGCGTCGATCCTGTCCCTGGTCGACCCCGGGGACAAGGTGGTCGTCCCCGACCCCACCTACTCCCTCTACGGCGACCTGGTCGCGATGGCCGGCGGCACCGTCGTCCCCGTCCCGCTCGCACCCGACCTGCACTGGGACCTCGACCGGCTCGCCGACGCCCTCACCGGCGCCAAGCTCTTCGTCTTCTGCAACCCCGTCAACCCGACCGGCATCGTCCACGGCCGGGAGGAACTCGAGGCGCTCGCCGCCCTGCTCGACGGCACCCCCACCATCGTCATCTCCGACGAGGCGTACTCCGACCTCGACTACACCGGCCGCCCCTTCACCTCGGCGCTCTCCGTCGACGGCCTGCGCGAGCGGACCGTCTACTGCCAGACCTTCTCCAAGAGCTACGCGATGACCGGCTGGCGCGTCGGCTACCTCTGGGGTCCGTCGCCGCTCATCCAGGCGGCCGCGCGCATCCACAACACCTTCAACGGCTCCGTCAACACCGTCATCCAGGACGCCGCGCTGGTCGCGGTGGAGAGCTGCGACGACGACGTCACCCGCATGCGCGCCGCGTACCAGGAGCGCGGCGAGCTCATGCGCAGGGAACTGTCCGCGATCCCCGGCCTCACCCTCAGCGCACCGGAAGGCGCCTTCTACCAATTCCCGCGCTACGACATCGATCTGCCGTCCGTGGAGGTCGTGGCGGCGCTGCGCACACAGCACGGCGTCGCCGTCCGGCCCGGGAGCGAGTTCGGAGCGCGGGGTGAGGGGCACCTGAGGCTGTCGTACGCTGCCAGCCCGCAGTCCATCACCGAGGGTGTCCGCCGCCTGGCCGCCGGTCTTTCGGCCCTGCGATGAGCACCGTCCCGTACACGACGAGGAATCGACCCATGCGCAGTGACACCGAGCGCAACCGCAGGCACCTCATCAAGGCGGCCGCGCGACTGTTCGAGAACTCGCCCACGCCCGTCAGCCTCGCCGAGATCGCCAAGCACGCCGAGGTGTCCACCGCGACGGCCTACCGCCACTTCTCCTCCGTCGAGGAGGTGCTGCACGCCTTCCGCGCCCAAGTGGGCTCCGAACTGCGGGACTTCAGCGCCCGGCAGACCACCCGCGGCATGGCGAAACTCGAAGCGGTCTCCCGGCACTGGGTCTCCCTCGTCCTCGAACACGGCGGCGCGATGGCCCAGATGCGTTCGCACCGCGGCTATCTCGAGCGCCTGCGCGAAGGAACCGGCTACCTCACCCCGCAGGCCGAAGCGCTCGCCGAACCGCTGCGGCAGACCACCGAGGAACTCGGCATCGAGGACCTCGGCGACGAAGCCCTCTATCTGTGGAACGCGCTGTTCGACCCGCGCGACATCCTCGACCTCATCAAGAGCGGCCGCACCGAGGACGAGGCCGCCGGCCGCCTGGTGGCCGCACTGCGCGGCGCCCTGATCGGCTGGGCGGCGGCGGAAGAGCCACAGTCCGACTGACCGGCCGCACCGGAACGGAGACACCGCACGCATGGACGTCAGCGCCCACATCGAGGCCGTCTACGACACCCTCCGCCGACGGGACCCCGGGGAAACGGAGTTCCACCAGGCGGCACACGAAGTCCTGCACGCCATGGGCCCCGTGCTCCGGGCCCACCCGGAGTACGCCGAGGCCCGGATCGTGGAGCGGCTCTGCGAGCCCGAGCGGCAGCTGATGTTCCGGGTCCCGTGGGTGGACGACCAGGGCACGGTACGGGTCAACCGCGGTTTCAGGGTGGAGTTCAACAGCGCGCTGGGGCCGTACAAGGGAGGCCTGCGCTTCCATCCCAGCGTCAACCTGGGCATCGTCAAGTTCCTCGGCTTCGAGCAGGTCTTCAAGAACGCGCTGACCGGCATGGCGATCGGCGGCGGCAAGGGCGGGTCGGACTTCGACCCCAAGGGCCGCTCGGACGGCGAGGTCATGCGCTTCTGCCAGGCGTTCATGACGGAGCTGTACCGCCACCTCGGCGAGCACACGGACGTGCCCGCCGGGGACATCGGGGTGGGCGGCCGCGAGATCGGCTACCTCTTCGGCCAGTACAAGCGGATCACCAACCGCTACGAGGCCGGTGTCCTGACCGGCAAGCCGGTCGGCTGGGGCGGTTCGCACGCCCGCACCGAGGCCACCGGCTACGGAGCGGTGTACTTCGCCCAGGCGATGCTCGCCACCCGAGGCCAGGACTTCGACGGACGCCGGGTCGTGGTCTCCGGTTCGGGAAACGTCGCCGTCTACGCCGCCGAGAAGGTCCACGCCCTGGGCGGCCGCGTGGTGGCCTGCTCCGACTCCTCCGGGTACCTGGTCGACGAGGACGGCCTCGACCTGGACCTGCTCAAGGAGATCAAGGAGGTGCGCCGGGCCCGGGTCTCCGCCTACGCCGAGGCGAAGCCGGCCGCCCGGTTCTCCGCCCGCGGGTCGGTGTACGACGTGCCGTGCGACATCGCCCTGCCGTGCGCGACCCAGAACGAGCTGGGCCCTCAGGACGCCGTGGCGCTGGTGAAGAACGGCGTGCTCGCCGTGGCCGAGGGCGCGAACATGCCCTGCACGCCCGAGGCGATCGAGGTGTTCCGCGAGGCACGGATCCTCTTCGCCCCCGGCAAGGCGGCCAACGCGGGCGGGGTCGCGACCTCCGCGCTGGAAATGCAGCAGAACGCCGCACGCGACAGCTGGACCTTCGAGCGGACGGAGGACCGGCTCGCGACCATCATGGGACAGGTGCACGCCCAGTGCCGTGTCTCCGCCGAGACCTACGGGGGCGACGGCGACGACTACGTCCTCGGCGCCAACACCGCGGGCTTCCTCCGCGTCGCCGAGGCGATGATCGCCCAGGGCGTCGTGTAAGCGGACCGTCACCGGCTGCCGACGGACCCCACGGCGAGGACGCGATCACGCAGGACGGGGAGCTCGGCGCGTATCCGGGCGACCTCGCCCATGTCGGCCTCCACCGTCACCGTCTCCGCCGCGGTGCCGGCCTCGCCCAGGACCGTCCCCCAGGGGTCGACGGCCACGCTGTGCCCGCCCTGCCGCATACCGCCATGCGTGCCCGTGGCGCAGCAGGCCAGCAGGAAGACCTGCTCCTCCAGGGCTCTGGTGCGGGTCAGGAGCTGCCAGTGGGAGAGCCGGGCCGCCGGCCAGGCGGCCGGGACGATGATCAGCTCCGCCCCTTCGTCGATCAGGCTCCGGAACAGCTCGGGGAAGCGCAGGTCGTAGCAGATGGCGAGGCCGATCACCCCGAATTCGGTGGGCACGGTGATGATGTCGCCGCCCCCGCCCATCATGGTCGCCTCACCCGTGTCGAAGCCGTACCGGTGGATCTTGCGGTAGTGACCGCGCAGGTCACCGGCCCGGTCGAAGAGGAGGGCGGTGTTGTAGAGGGTCCCGTCCGCGTCCCGTTCGACGATCGATCCGGCGTGCAGCCAGACCCCGGCCGCGCGCGCCGCGGCGGACATGGCCTCGGCGGTGGGACCATCGATCCTTTCGGCGTCGCGCCCCCAACCGTCGTACGCCCACGCCCCGGCCGTCCACAGCTCCGGAAGGACCACCAGATCGTCGCCGGTCCGGCCGCGGACCAGCGAGGACGCCCTGCGACGGCGCTCCTCGGCCGCGTCCGACGCGTCCACCGACAGCTGTATCAGCGAGGCTCGCATGACTGTCACCTCCGGGAGAACCCGTCCCCTTCGAGCCTAAGGAGCCCGACGCGCATCCCGCCTGTTCAGGGCTCGCACACCAGGCCGGCGATGTGCGCGGTGACCGTGTCGAGGATGCCCGACCAGGCCTCGTCGTCGCCGAGCACGAGGTAGTTGAGGGTCAGGCCGTCGGTCATGGCGGCCAGGTAGCGCGCCAGGACGGGGGCGGGTACGCGCAGGCGCAGGCCCATGGTCTCCCGCAGCTGGCCGATGAGCTCGAGGTACGTCTCGGCGTAGAGCTCGTACTGCCGCCGCGCCAGATGTTCGAAGCCGGGCTGGCGCAGCGCGTACTGCGTGAGCTCATAGGTGAGCATGTGCTCGTCCGGGTGGGCGCGGACGTGCTCCCAGTACGCCTGGAAGCCCGCCCGTACGGTCTCCTCGAGGCCGGCCCTGGGCCGCAGGGCCTCCTTCACCACCGTCACGTAGTGCCCGGTGATGGTGGTGATGACGGACTCGATCAGCTCCTGCTTGGAGTCGAAGCAGTAATGGAAGACGCTCAGCGAGACGCCCGCTTCGGCGGCGATGGACCGGGTCGTCGTCCTGGGGACGCCGTCCCGGGCCATCGCCCTGATCGCCGCTTCGGTGAGCTGTCGCCGCCGCTCGGCGGACGGCAACCGTGCCATGGAACCCCTCTCGTGGGTGTCAGCCGCCGTGGACTTCGACCTCGGAGAGGGAGTAGCCCCAGCCGGTGCCGCGCTCCAGCCCCTGGACGCGTACGTACCGGGCCGGTGTGCCGGTGAACCTCGCGGTGTCCAGGCCACCGTCACCCGCCGTCGTGGACCAGGGGGTCCGCCAGTTCACTCCGTCCGTGGAGAGCTCCACGCGGTACGACTTCGCGTAGGCGCGCTCCCAGTCGAGAGTGACCCGCTCGACGTTGCGTGTGGACCCGAGGTCGAGCTGATACCACTGGTCGTCACTCCAGTCGCTCGCCCAGCGGGTGCCGCCGTCGCCGTCCACGGCCCGGTGCGGTTTGTAGCTCGTGAACAGGCTCCACTCCGAGGAACTGGCCGACGCGGTGGAGCCGGCCGCGAGATTGGCCCCGGCCTCGTGGCTCTCGGAGGCACCCCAGGTGTCGAGGTAGGACTCGGCGCCGCGGAAGAGGTCGTCCACCACGTCCTGGCCGCCGACCCGGCGGATGTCCTCGATCCAGTCCGGGACGAGGCCGTAGTGGGCCGCTCCGTCGGTGTTCAGGTCCCAGGTGCGCTGACCGGTGGTCTGCCGGTCGATCACGGAGCCGCCGTCGACGCTCTTGAAGGGGTAGGTGACCTTGTTCGGGGCGTCCGCGCCGCGCGGGCCCGGCCAGCCGCCGACGCCGTTCATGTCGGTGCCGTACCCGTAGCCCACGCCGTACTTGTCGCGCAGGCCCTCCGTGCGCTTGGCCTCGGAGATGAAACCCTCGGAGCCGTGCATGTACTGGGCGATGAAGCCGCCGAGACCGTAGACCCGCTCGGTCCAGTCCATGTCCATCCAGCTGTGCGAGGAGAGCACGCCGGGGTAGGACTCGGCCTCGAAGATGTCGAGCACCCGGCCGGTGGCCTTGACGCTCATATGGTCGATCTCCAGCATCATCCCGCGTTGCATCATGCCGCGGACGGCGTACTCGCCGAGCCCGGTGAGTCCTCTGACGTTGCACTGGGCGTCAGCGCTGTACGAGGGGACCTCCTCGCCCGCCGGGAGCTTCTTCTCGGCCGCGGCCGCCGAGGCGTTGCCGATCGGGTTGTCGTGCTGGGGGCCGGTGCACTTCTCCGTCTTCCAGTACGTGCCCGTCGACAGGAACTGCCCGACGTTGATGGCCGTTCCGAGCGAGCCCGAGTCGAAGCGGACACCGCACAGCGCGTTGTCGAACTTGTGGCACAGGAACATGCTCCGCACACCCAGCGCGTGCAGTTCGTCCAGGCCCTTGTCGATGTCGGCCTTGCTGCACTGCGCGATGTCGAGGACCTGCTTGCAGCCGAACGGCTCGGACGTCTCCACACCGAGGACGACCGCCAGCTTGCCCTGCTCGACGACCTGACGGGCCTGCGCGCTGTCGGTGACGATCCGGAAGAAGCCCTTGCCCGGCCCGCCGTAGATCTTGTCGATGTAGGCCTGCATGTCGTACGACAGCTTGGCCTGCAACCGGATGGACGTCATCTCGTCGCAGCCGCGGTCCTTGAAGAAGTAGACCGAGCAGATCACGCCGTTGGTGACGAGGTCGTTCACCAGCACCCGCTGGCCGCCGCGCCAGGCCCGCTCCACCCAGGCGTAGTAGTTCTGCTGGTGGGTCAGCGAGTCGTGGGCCGGCCAGTCCTTGAAAGTGGGCCAGCCGTTCGGGTCGTGCTTGCCGTCACCGCCGTTGGTGATGAAGTCGAAGATCGCGAGCGAGCCGTCCGGGTAGTGCTCGGGACAGTCCTTGAGCGCGTCCGCGACGCCCTGCTCGGAGAACGGCTTTCCGCAGATCAGACGGCCGCCGAAGGCCTCGTTGGAGAAGATGTGGTCGTGCGCGTCGACGAAGCCGCGCACCTCGCCCCGGTCGTTGGTGCCGGTGAAGGGCGCCCCCGTGACGTTGACCCCGGAGTCCGGCGCGGGCCGCGCGGTCGGGTTCCACCAGTCGGTCCCGGCCGCCGAACTCGGTGTGGGTCCGAGCGCGACGGAGAGGACGAGCAGGAGGAGCGACACAACGGTGATGTTCTTGCGTCTGCGGTACGGGCGTCCGGAACTGGTCACAGCCCACGTCCCTCGGTCGGCGGGATGGCGGGGTCGAGGTATCGGGCCGTCCTGGGCCTTGTGGGCCGGGGAGAGACAGCCCGATTGTCATGACCTCGCCCATGGTGCGACGAGGATGACCACTGCCGCCGTACGAGTCAAGAGTCCGGGACAGATGACCTACTGACGGGTCATCAGCACGGCATCACCGGCGAGACCCGGATCCGTGCCGGCCGAGCCGCCGGCGCAGGGCCGCCACCAGTCCGACCGGCGCCACGCGCAGCACCACGGCCCCCTTCGAGCCGCGAGGGAGTGGCTTGGCGTAATAGGGGCGGCCGAGCCGGGCGGCGCGGAACCAGCGGGTGCCGGTCAGTCCCTTCGGAGGCGGGACGGGAATCCGGCTGTCGGGCTCGTCCGTACGGAGGGTCAGCGTCCACCGCCCCGGAGGCAGTTTCCTGACCGGCAGACGGGCGGTGAAGCCGGTGCCGTCGCCGTCCGGCGCGTATCGCAGGGACGCCTCTCGCACCGAGCCCGAGTCGTCTTCGGCGCGCAGGGCCTGGGGCCCGGGGCGGCCCGCGGCTTCGTCGGTCAGGCGTCCGCTGACGACGAGCGTGCCGGGCGCGTCCCAGGCGATTGCTGTCACGCGGCAGACCGGCTTGTCCTCGGCCCGCCGGATGTCCAGTGAGAAGTTCCCGTACGGAGTGAAGAAGGGACGAGCGGTGGTGGCCACGACTTCGCGCCGTGGCGGGGCGGTCCTCTCGCCGTTCGCGTCCGTCCGCTCCTGCCGGAGTCTGACGGTCCGGCTGACACCCTCGGCGCGCACATCCAGGTAGAGGTCCCACACCCCGGTGCCCAGCGGTGCCCCCGAGTCGACGGTGCTCAGATCCACCTCGACGAGGAAGCCGGTGGCCTGGTCGTCGGGCTGGTGGGAGGCGGTGGAGATGGTCACGGGTACGCGGATGTCCGGGTGTGAGAAGCCACGCGGGCGCAGGATCAGCCGGGTGGAGGATTCGAGCGCGCCGAGGGACTCGATACGGGCGTGGCCGGCGAGCCGGAGCACACCGCCGTGGCCCGTCCATGCCGCTTCGGCCAGTTCATGGCGGACCGGGAGCCGGTCCGTGGCGTCGAAGCAGGTGTCCGGGACCGCCTTCGCCGGGTCCCGGAAGAAGGGGTGGCACCAGTAGACGCGGCCCTTGTCGACGAGGTTGCCGCGCGCCGCGTCCTCCTTGGCGTGCCGGGCCACGGTGATGAGGTCCTCGTACCGGTCCGCGCGCAGCAGGTGGACGATGAGCCGGTCCGGCGGGGCGAGCTGCTGGAAGACACCGTCGGTCACATAACTCAGCGCCCAGTGCCGGAACTGCGGATAGAAGCGCTCCCGTGCCTGCTCTTCGTTCTCCTTGTGCAGCAGGCCGCGCAAGGGCCCGCACAGCTCCCACTCCACGTGGCGGCGCATGATCTGGTCCCGGCGCGGGCCGGGTTCCAGATAGCGGGCGACCGTCTCGAAGCACAGCCGGGTGCCGTCCATACGGTGGACCAGGTCGGCGGCGGTGAGGGTGAGATTGTTGCCGTTCTGGCGGTTGCGTGAGTAGTAGCAGTCGTAGTCGGCCACCACGGAGATGCCGTCGGCGTTCAGGAAGGCCGCGGCGGTGAACGGCTTGTCCTCGCAGTTGCGGTACGGCGGGAACCTCAGGTCCAGCCGCTCGATCAGCGAGCGCCGGAACAGCTTCCAGCACCCCAGAGTGCGGTAGGCGGCGGAGGAGAAGACGTCGGTCCGGGGCTGGTTGTGCGAGAAGACGGCCGTCGGCACGGCACGTCCGCCCACGGACACCATCTTGCCGAGGACGACGTCGGTGCGGTTCTCGTCCGCCATGGCGACCATGCGGCGCAGGGCGTCGGGGCCCAGGTAGTCGTCGGAGTCGAGGAAGAAGACGTAATCCCCGCCCGCCATGTCCAGACCGGTGTTGCGCGGGCCTCCGGCTCCGCCGCTGTTGGGCTGGTGCACGACGCGCAGGCTGGGGCAGGAGCGCGCGAGCCGGTCCAGCTCGTCCGCGGTGCCGTCGGTCGAGCCGTCGTCGACCGCGATGATCTCGATCCTGTCCAGGCCGAGCGTCTGCTCCATGACGGAGGTGACGCACTTCGTCAGTTCCGGCATGGAGTTGTACGCCGGGATGATCACGCTGACGCGGGGCGGATTCGTACGGAGCATGAGGACTCCCATCTCCTTGGAGCTTCCGGCGCGCCCCCGCCCGGCCGCCCCGCGAGAGGCGTCCTCCTACGCCGACGGAGTGGGGGAACCACCCGTTCGGGCCAG
Source organism: Streptomyces sp. NPDC055506 (assembly GCF_053643595.1). Lineage (NCBI taxonomy): Bacteria > Bacillati > Actinomycetota > Actinomycetes > Kitasatosporales > Streptomycetaceae > Streptomyces > Streptomyces sp. NPDC055506. Next base: position 46,929 of record NZ_JBSHKH010000019.1, read on the forward strand.
GGCCGCCCTCACGACTCCCGGTGCGCGTCCGCGTTGCGTACGAACAGCGCGTGCAGATCACGCACGGCCCGGGGGACCGAGACGGCATGGCGGCGCTGCAGCACCAGCAGCACGTCGGTCTCGCCCCCCGCCAGCGGCCGTACGGTGAGGCTGCCCCGCCGCTCCAGGGGATCGCCGAGAACGCTGAAGTCGGGCAGCACCGTCGCCCCGAGCCCCTCGGCGACCATCAGCTTGCCCATCTCGGCACCGTCGGTGGAGTACGAGAAGGACGGTGTCCGGCCGCGCAGCAGCCGGTGGACGTAGCGGTGCATGACATAGCCGGACCGCATCACGATGAGCGGTTCGGCGAGGAGGCTGTCCACATCCACCGTCTCCAGGGCCGCCAGCGGACTGTCCGGGCGTACGCACACCACCGGCCGCCCGCGCAGCAGCTCGGTCGTCTCGAAGCCGGGCGGCATGTCGTCGCCTTGGAGATAGTTCACCAGCCCCAGGTCGAAGGCGCCCTCCAGCAGCCCCCGGTGGATGTCGGCCTGCTGCGCGCCGACCACCTCGACCTGGGTGGCCGGGTGCGCGGAGCGGAACTCCCGCACGGTCGGGATGAGCAGCGGAACGGTGGCCGTGTTGACCGTGCCGAGCCGCACCATGCGGCTGACGCGGTGCTGGTCGCCGGCCGCGCCGCGCAGCCGGTCCACCGCGTCCAGCACCGTCATGATGTGCGGCAGCAGCTCCCGGCCCTCGTCGCTGACCTTCGCCCCCGAACGCTTGCGCTCCAGCAGGTCCACACCGAGCTCCCGCTCCAGATTACGCACGGTCTCGCTCAACGCGGGCTGGGACAGATGGAGTTCCTCGGCGGCCCGCCGCAGCGAACCGAACCGGGTGACGGCGGCGATGTATTCCAGCTGTTCTATACGCACGACAGGAGACTGCGTCCCCCACGAGCCCGGTTCAAGGGAATCCCTGTCACAACCTCGTGAATACCGACTCTCACCATGTGGAATCACCACCGGGTCTTCTTGACCGGCCGGACCCACGCTTGGTTGGATCGTGGACATGAAGCGACCGGAACTCACGCAGCGACGCCACGTCGATCTCGCGCGTGTCTCCAGCTCCTGCTGTCGCAGCCGCGTCTGAGCGCAGCGCGCCCGAGGGAAACCCTCCCACTCGCTTTCCGCGCTCTCTCCCTTCATGAATTCCGGTCCCGGACGTTCTCCGTCGCGCTGACGGCTTTCCCGGGACCGTCGCTCCAGCGCGCCTGAATTCCCCTCGCGAGCACGTCCCGTGCCGACGCCTGTGTCTTTCGCGCGCCATTCCGCTCTTCCCGGGAGTTCCCCATGCCCGTACCGCCCGCATCCGACCCCGTCCGTTTCGCCTACTGGGTGCCGAACGTCAGCGGCGGCCTGGTCACCAGCACCGTCGAGCAGCGCACCGACTGGGGCTACGACTACAACCGCGAACTGGCCGTCCTCGCCGAGAACAACGGCTTCGACTACGCCCTCAGCCAGGTCCGCTACATGGCCAGCTACGGTGCCGAGAACCAGCACGAGTCGACCAGCTTCAGCCTCGCCCTGCTGCTCGCCACCGAGCGCCTGAAGGTCATCGCCGCCGTCCACCCCGGCCTGTGGCACCCGGGCGTCCTCGCCAAGCTCGGCGCGACCGCCGACCACCTGTCGAACGGCCGCTTCGCGGTCAACGTCGTCAGCGGCTGGTTCAAGGGCGAGTTCACGGCGCTCGGCGAGCCGTGGCTGGAGCACGACGAGCGCTACCGGCGCGCGGAGGAGTTCATCACCGCCCTGCGCACCATCTGGACCGAGGACCACGCCGAACTCGCCGGCGACTTCTACCGGGTGCGCGACTTCTCCCTCAAGCCCAAGCCGCTGAACACCCCCGAGCGCCCGCACCCCGAGATCTTCCAGGGCGGCAACTCCACCGCCGCCCGCGCCATGGCCGGCCGGGTCTCCGACTGGTACTTCAGCAACGGCAAGGACTTCGACGGCGTCACCGAGCAGATCGCCGACGTACGCGCCTCCGCCGCCGAGGCAGGCCGCACGCCCCCGAAGTTCGGACTCAACGGCTTCCTCATCGCCCGCGACACCGAGGCCGAGGCCCGCGAGCAGCTCCGCGAGATCGTCGCCCACGCCGACACCGAGGCCGTGCACGGCTTCCGCGACGCCGTCCGGCAGGCCGGGCAGTCCACCGCCGACGGCAAGGGCATGTGGCAGGACTCAAGCTTCGAGGACCTCGTCCAGTACAACGACGGCTTCCGCACGGGCCTCATCGGCACGCCCGAGCAGATCGCGGAACGGATCGTCGCCTACAAGCGGCTCGGCGTCGACCTCTTCCTCCTCGGCTTCCTGCACTACCACGAGGAGGTCGAGTACTTCGGCAAGCGGGTGCTGCCTCTCGTGCGCGAACTCGAGGCGCAGGAACCCGACTTCGAGCCCGCCGCGGCCCACGCCTGATCACCGTCCGTCCGAGTACAGCCACGAAGGGAAGACCCCCGCATGGCCACCATCGTCTCCGTGTCCGGCAGCCCCTCCGCCACCTCCCGCACCCAGCGACTGCTGCGCCACCTCGACGCCCGGCTCACCGCCCAGGGGCACGAGGTGATCCCGCTGGACGTCCGGAACGTCCCCGCCGAGGCGCTCCTCGGGGCGGACTTCCGGCACCCCGAGATCGTCCGGGCCACCGCCCTCGTCGAGCAGGCGGACGGGGTGGTGGTCGGCACGCCCGTCTACAAGGCCGCCTACTCCGGACTGCTGAAGTCCCTGCTTGACCTGCTCCCGCAGTACGCACTGGCCGGCAAGACCGTCCTGCCGCTCGCCACCGGCGGGTCCGTCGCCCACGTCCTGGCCATCGACTACGCCCTGCGCCCGGTGCTGAGCTCCATGGGCGCCGCGCACATCGTCCCGGGCTGGTTCACCCTCGACAAGGACATCACCGTGAGCGACGACGGCTCCCTGGCCGTCGCGCCCGGCTCGGCCGAGGCCCTGGCCCAGGTCACGGACCAGTTCTCCGCCGCGCTGGGCGGCCGTACGACCGTGCTGGCAGCCACCGGATGAGCACGGCCCATGTGATCGCCGACGACGCCGAGGCCCTGGCCGTCGCCGCCGAACTCGCAGCGGACTTCCGGAAGGAGGCCGCCGAGCGGGACGTACGGCGCAGGCTCCCGCACGCCGAGCTGGAACGGCTCTCCGCCTCGGGCCTGCCGGCCGTGAGCGTGCCGGCCGAGTTCGGCGGCGCGGACGTCCGTGCCGAGACGCTCGCCGAGATCTTCCGGCTGCTGGCATCGGCCGACGCCAGCCTCGCCCAGATCCCGCAGAGCCACTTCGTCTACGTCAACGTGCTGCGCCGCCAGGGCACGCGCGCCCAGCAGGAGTTCTTCTTCGGCGAGGTGCTGCGGGGCAGGCGGTTCGGCAACGCCCAGTCCGAGGCGGGCACCAAGCACGTCCAGGACATCCGCACCAGGCTCGCGCTGCGGCCGGACGGCTCGTACGTCCTCGACGGCGTCAAGCACTACTCCACGGGCGCGCTGTTCGCCCACTGGATCCCCGTCCTGGCCCGGGCCGACGACGACACGCTGCACGTGGCGTACGTACCGCGCGACGCCCCCGGCCTGACGGTCGTCGACGATTGGGACGGCATGGGGCAGCGCACCACGGCCAGCGGAACGGTCCGCCTGGAGCGGGTGCCCGTCCCGGCCGACCGCGTCCTGCCCCACCACCTCACCTTCCAGGGGCCCCAACTCCACGGCGCCGTAGCCCAGTTGCTGCACGCCGCCATCGACGCGGGGATCGCCTCCGGCGCGCTGGCGGAGGCCGTGGAGTTCGTCCGTACGAAGAGCCGGCCCTGGTTCGAGAGCGGGCTGGAGACGGCCGCGGAGGACCCGCTGCTGATCCAGCGGTTCGGTGAACTCTCGATCCGCCTCCGGGCGGCGGAGGCCCTGCTGCGGGAGGCCGCCCGGGCCGTCGACGCCGCCCGGGACGACCTGACCGACGACTCGGCCGCCGAGGCCTCGATCGCGGTGGCCACCGCCAAGGTGACCGCCGCGGAAACCGCCGTCGAGATCGGCAGCGCCCTCTTCGAGGTCGCCGGCACCCGCTCGGCGCTCGACTCCCTGGGCCTGCACCGCCACTGGCGCGACGCCCGCACCCACACCCTGCACGACCCGGCCCGCTGGAAGGTCCAGCACATCGGCCGCTACGTCCTCAACGGCACCAGGCCGCCCCGGCACGGCCTCCTCTGACCCGCCCCCCACCTCACGATCGGAGACCTCTCGTGTCCCTCACCTTCCACTGGTTCCTGCCCACCAACGGCGACAGCCGCCATGTCGTCGGCGGCGGCCACGGCACCCCGGCCACCGCCTCCGGCCGGGACCGGCCGCCGACGGTCGCCTACCTGAGCCAGATCGCCCGCGCCGCCGAGGACCTCGGCTTCGTCGGCGCGCTCACCCCCACCGGCGCCTGGTGCGAGGACGCGTGGCTGACGACGGCGATGGTCAGCCAGAACACCGAGCGGCTGAAGTTCCTGGTCGCCTTCCGGCCCGGCTTCGTCTCGCCCACCCTCGCCGCGCAGATGGCCTCCACCTTCCAGCGGCAGAGCGGCGGACGGCTGCTGCTCAACGTCGTCACCGGCGGCGAGAGCCACGAGCAGCGCGCCTACGGCGACTTCCTCGACAAGGACGCGCGCTACCGCCGCACCGGCGAGTTCCTGCAGATCGTGCGGGAGCTGTGGGAGGGCAAGACCGTCGATCTGCACGGCGAGCACCTCCAGGTGGCGGACGCGACGCTGGCCCGGGTGCCCGACCCGGTCCCCGAGGTCTACTTCGGCGGCTCCTCGCCGATCGCCGGAGAGATCGCCGCGCGGCACGTGGACGTGTACCTCACCTGGGGCGAACCGCCCGCGCAGGTCGCCGAGAAGATCGCCTGGATCAGGAAGCTGGCGGCCGAGCAGGGCCGCACCGTCCGGTTCGGCATCCGGCTGCACGTCATCACCCGCGACACCTCCGAGCAGGCGTGGGCGGAGGCCAACCGGCTGCTCGACGGCTTCGACCCGGAGACCGTGGCGTCCGTGCAGGCCGGGCTCGCCCGCAGCGAGTCCACGGGACAGCAGCGCATGCTCGCGCTGCACGAAGGCGGCAGCCGGGACGCCCTGGAGATCCACCCCAACCTGTGGGCCGGCATCGGCCTGGTACGCGGCGGTGCGGGCACGGCCCTGGTCGGCAGCCACGACGAGGTCGCCGAGCGCATCAAGGAGTACGCGGCCCTCGGCATCGAGGAGTTCGTCCTCTCCGGCTACCCCCATCTGGAGGAGGCCTACTGGTTCGGCGAGGGTGTCCTGCCGAGGCTGGAGGCACAGGGTCTGTGGCAGCACCCCTTCCCCCGGGTCGCGGCCTCCGCCCAGGTCCCGTTCGCGGGTGCGGGAAACCCACGATGACGCACGTGATCGCCGACGACGCCGAGGCGGTCGCCGTCGCGGGCGAACTGGCCGGCGAGTTCGCCCGCGAGGCCGCCCGGCGCGACGCCGAGCGCATCCTGCCGCGCGCCGAACTCGACCGGCTGTCGGCCTCCGGGCTGCTGGGCATCACCGTGCCCCGCTCCCACGGCGGTGCCGAGGTCGGCGCCCGCACCCTCGGCGAGGTCGTCCGGCTGCTGTCGGCCGCCGACGGCAGCATCGGCCAGATTCCGCAGAACCACTTCTTCTTCGTGGAGGTGCTGAAGGAGAACGGCACGGCCGGGCAGCGGGACCTCTTCTACGCCGAACTCCTGGCGGGACGCAGGTTCGGCAACGCCCTCGCCGAGAAGGGCACCCGGCACGCGCTGGAGTTCTCCACCCGCCTCAAGCCCCGCCCCGACGGCTCGTACAGCCTGACCGGAACCAAGAACTACTCCACGGGCGCCCTGTTCGCCCACTGGATCCCGGTCTTCGCACTCGCCCCGGACGACAGCCTCACCGCGGCCTTCGTCCCGCACGACGCCCCCGGGGTCACGGTGGTGGACGACTGGGACGGCATCGGGCAGCGCGGCACCGCCAGCGGCACCGTGCGGTTCGAGGACGTGCACTTGCCCGCCGACCGGGTGGTGCCCCATCACCTCACCTTCGAACGGCCCGAGGTCTTCGGTGCCTTCGGCCAGTTCATCCACGCGGCCGTCGACACCGGAATCGCCCGCGGCGCCCTGGAGGAGGGCGGCGAGCTGATCCGGGACATCGCCCGGCCGTGGGGCGAGTCGGGCGCCGACCGGGCGAACGAGGAACCGCTGGTGATCCAGCGGTTCGGCGAGCTGGCCCTGCTCGTACGCGCCGCCGAGGCCCTCCTCGACCGGGCCGGAGCCGCCCTCGACGCCGCCCGTGATGCCCCTGAGGACGCCGGCCTCGCGGCAGAGGCCTCCGTCGCCGTGGCCGCCGCCCGTGCGCAGGCCGACACCGCCGCGCTGACCGTGGCCAACGACGTCTTCGCCCTCATCGGCACCCGGTCCGTGACCGGCGGCCGCGGCCTGGACCGCCACTGGCGCAACGCCCGCACCCACACCCTGCACGACCCGCGCCGCTGGAAGATCCAGCACCTCGGCAACCACGCCCTGAACGGGGTCGCCCCGCCCGCCAACGGAATCGTCTGAGGACCCCATGACCACGACCGACTGGATCGCCACCGCCCGTGCCGTGGCCGCCGACCTCGCCCAGGACGCCGCCCAGCGCGACAAGGCCAACAAGCCGCCCTTCGAGGAGGTGGAACGGCTGCGCGCGGCCGGGCTGCTCACGCTGCTCGTCCCCGCCCAGTACGGCGGCGGGGGAGCGGACTGGCGCACCGCCTACGCCGTCATCCGGGAGATCGCCGCCGGGGACGGCTCGATCGGCCAGCTCCTCGGCTACCACTACCTGTTGTCCTGGAACCCGCGCTTCTTCGGCGAGCCCGCCACCGTCGAGCGGCTGGAGCGCGCGGCGGCCGAGGGGCAGTGGCTGTGGGGCGGGGCGTTCAACCCCCGCGACCCCGACGTCACCCTGACCCCTGACGGCGACGGCTTCCGGCTCGACGGGCGTAAGAGCTTCGCCACCGGCGCCCGTGTCGCCGACCGCCTCGTCGCCGGTGCCACGCGCACGGACACCGGCGAACCCGTCGTCGTCTTCGTCGACCCGGTCCACCCCGGGGTCGTACGCCACGACGACTGGGACAACTTCGGGCAGCGGCTGTCGGCCAGCGGCAGCGTGGAATTCCACGCCGTACCGGTGGCGGCGGACGACATCATCGGGTCCCTCTCCGAGGAGGCGGGCACCCTCTCCCCGTTCGCCACCCTCGTCACCCCCGCGATCCAGCTGGTCTTCGTCCACTTCTACCTGGGCATCGCCGAGGGAGCGCTCGCCGCGGCCGCCGACTACACCCGCGACACCACCCGCCCCTGGCTGCTGTCGGGCGTCGACTCAGCCACCCAGGACCCCTACACGCTGGCCACCTACGGCGAACTCGCCGTGTCCGCACGCTCGGTACGGCTCCTCGCCGACCACGCGGCCGAAGCGGTCCAGCACAGCATCGACCGAGGACCGGACCTCACCGCCGAGGAGCGCGGCGAGACCGCCGTGACCGTCGCCGCCGCCAAGGTCGCCGCCACCAAGGCCGCCCTCGACATCACCGCCCGGATCCTCGAGGTGACCGGCGCGAGGGCGACGGCGTCCGCGCACGGCTTCGACCGGTTCTGGCGCAACGTGCGCACCCACACCCTGCACGACCCCGTCGCCTACAAGCTCCGCGAGGTCGGCGACCACTTCCTGAACGGCGCCCACGCGCCCTTCACCCTCTACACCTAAGAAATCTCCCTACGTGAGAACTCTCGCGTAAGCAGAAGCCAGGAGAACCACCCCATGACCCCGACCCCGCGCCTCCCGCGCTCCCCGCTCTCCCGCAGACACCTGCTGCGCGCCGCCGGCGGTGCCGCCGCCCTCGCCGCCGCCGGCCCGCTCCTGACCGCCTGCGGCTCCTCCGAGGCCGCCGCGCTCGACCCGACCGCCAAGCCCGACCTCGACGGGGTCACCCTCAAGATCCTGGCCAATCAGCCGAACGCCCTGTCGTTCAAGTACCTGAGCAAGCCCTTCGAGGAGGCCACCGGCGCCAAGCTGTCTGTGACACCCGTGCCGTACGACAAGCTCACGGCGAAGGCCGTGCTCGACGTGCAGTCCGGGGCGGGCCAGTTCGACGTCTTCATGTACTGGTACGCGGCCGTCGGCACTCTCGCCGAGGGCGGTGTCATCGAGGACCTCACCGCGTACATCAAGGCGCACAAGGACATCGAGGAGAGCGACTTCCTGCCGTCCCTGTACGACACGTACACCCGCTACGACGGCAAGCGCTGGGGCCTGCCCTACGACGGCGACACCCACATCCTCTTCTACAACACCGAGCTCTTCGAACGGCACAAGGTCGAGGCGCCCCGCACCTGGGACGAGTACAACGACATCGCCGCGAAGATCACCAAGGACGCCAAGGGCAAGTACTACGGCACCATCATCGAGGCCCAGCAGGTCCCCGTGATCCTCGGCTGCGCCTTCGCCAACCGCCTCGCCGGATACGGCGGTTCGTTCCTCGACGCGTCGGGTGCCCCCACACTCGACACCCCGGAGGCGATCGAGGCCGCGCAGGTGCTGTTCGACGCCGCGCCCAGCGCACTGCCCACCCCGCTGCAGATCGGCTTCGACCAGGCGCTGCCCGCCTTCCTCGATGGCAAGGGCGCCATGCTCGACTTCTGGACCGACTTCGCCAAGCGCGCCCAGGACCCGGGCCAGTCCAAGGTCGTCGACAAGTGGGCCGTCACCACGCTCCCGGTCGGCGGCGACAACACCAAGCCCCGCACCTCGCTCGACGCGGGCTTCGGACTGGCGGTGTCCACGGCGTCGAAGCAGAAGGAGGCCGCGGCCGCCTTCATCAAGTGGGCCACCGCCGCCCAGCAGAACCTCCTCGTGCTCGCCCGGCCCGACGCGGGTGCCGACCCGATCCGCACCAGCACCCTCAGCTCCTCGGCGTTCCGCAAGAACTCGCCCGACTCCTACGAGGTCGTCCGCACCGGCCTCGCCGGCGACCCGCTGCCCTGGCCGACCGTGCCCAAGGCCCCCGACCTGCTCCAGACCCTCGTGGACGAACTCGCGCTCGGCCTGCAGGGCAAGCAGAGCGCGAAGACCGCTCTGGGCAACGCGCAGCGCGCCTGGGCCAAGGAACTCAAGGGAGCGTCCGGATGACAGCCAGGCCGGCCGCCCGGGTCCCCGGCGCGCTCGCCGCGCCGTCCGTGGTCTTCCTCGCGGTCTTCGCCGCCTACCCGCTCGTCTACGTCATCGGCCTGGCCTTCACCGACTCCACCCTCGCCAGGCCGCTGCAACGCTGGACCGGGTTCGACAACTTCCGTACAGCGCTGGAGAGCCAGTCGTTCACGGGCTCGCTGTGGCGGTCGGCGCTCTTCGCGGTGCTCGCCGCGGCGGTGCAGCTGGTGCTGGGCACCGCGCTCGCGCTCCTGCTGCGTGCCAGGGCAGCCCGCCCCGGCCTGCTGGGCACGCTCCTGCTGCTGCCCCTGGTCACACCGCCCGTCATGGTCGGCGTGGCGTGGAAGCTGCTGCTGGCCCCGGTGGGCGGAGCCCTCAACGGCGTCCTGCAGACCGTGGGACTGCCCGGCGTGAACCCGCTCGGCAGCGGCACGGGGGCGTTCACCACCCTCGTCGTCATCGACAGCTGGCAGTGGACACCGTTCGTGATGCTGCTCGTCTACGCCGCCCTCCTCGGCGTACCGGACGAGTTGCGCGAGGCCGCCGCCCTCGACGGCGCCGGCCGCTCGCGCACCCTCCGCTCGATCGTCCTGCCGTACATCGAACCGACCCTGCTGTCCGTCCTGCTGCTCAAGCTCGTGATCGGCTTCAAGGTCTTCGACATCGTCTACGTGGTGACGTCCGGCGGCCCCGGCTTCTCCACCACCACGAGCACGTACGACATCCAGCGCACCGCGCTGCAGGAGTTCGACGTCGGCGGCGCCGCGGCCGCGACCGTGCTGTTCTCCCTGCTGATCGGCCTGGTCACGAGCCTGGTGGCGATGCGCCGCAAGCGGTACGAGGAGGTTTCCGTATGACCACGCTCGAAGCCGTACGGGAAGAGGCGCCGGCCGAGCCCGTGCCCCAGAAGCCTCCGCGCCGCCCCGCCGGGCGCCGCGGCACCACCGGACTCACCGCGCTGCTCACGGTCCTCGCGCTGCTCATGGCCGTACCGCTGCTGTACGTCGCCTCACTGTCCGTCCGCTCCCGCGACGACGTCCTCAACGGCGGGCTGCTGCCCTCGCACCTGTTCTGGCAGAACTGGCCCGACACCTTCCGGGCCGTGGAGGTCGGCCACTACATCGTCAACTCCTGGACGGTCGCGGCCGGTTCGGTCGTGCTCACGCTGCTGATCGCCGTACCCGGCGCGTACTTCACCGCACGGGCCGGACGCCGAGGTGGCAGGCTCGCCACCCTGGTGCTGTCGAGCTACTGCGCCCCGCCCGTCGTCGCCGTCCTCCCTCTCTTCTACCTGCTGCGGAACCTGGAGCTGAACAACACGGTCACCGGGCTCGCCCTCGTCGACGGTCTCGCGAACGTGCCCGTGGCGATCTGGCTGCTGGACGGCTTCGTACGGAAGGTGCCGAAGGAGATCGAGGAGGCCGCCTGGCTCGACGGGCTCGGACCCTGGGCGAGCCTCAGGCGCGTCGTCCTGCCGCTCATCGCGCCGGGCGTCGCGGCCGCCGCGCTGATCTGCTTCTTCCTCAGCTACAACGAGTTCCTCTTCGCCCTCAGCTTCGCCCAGGACAGCAGTGCGCAGACCCTGCCCGTGCTGCTCTCCCTCTTCCAGGGCGACAAGAACGTCGAGTTCGGCCAGCAGGCCGTCGTCTCCCTCATCGGCATCGCGCCTGTCTACGTCCTGGCCGTGGCCGCCCAGCGCCGGCTCGTCGCCGGCCTCTCCTCCGGAGCCCTGAAATGACCCGCCGCATCCATCTGAACGCCTTCGACATGGCCTGCGTCGGCCACCAGTCGCCCGGCCTGTGGCGGCACCCCGACGACCAGGCGCACCGCTACACCGACCTCGACTACTGGACCGGCCTGGCGCGGCTGCTGGAGCGCGGCGGCTTCGACTCGCTCTTCATCGCCGACGTGCTCGGCGCGTACGACGTCTACCAGGGCTCGCGCGACGCCGCCGTCCGCCAGGGCGCGCAGATCCCGTTGTCCGACCCGCTGCCCGCCGTCTCCGCCATGGCCGCGGTGACCGAGCGCCTCGGCTTCGGTGTCACCGTGTCCCTCACCTACGAGCAGCCGTACAAGCTCGCCCGCACCCTCACCACCCTCGACCATCTGACCAAGGGCCGGATCGCCTGGAACGTCGTCACCTCCTACCTGGAGAGCGCCGCCCGCAACCTGGGCCTCGGCGAACAGGTCGGACACGACGACCGCTACGAGGTCGCCGAGGAGTTCCTGGAGGTCTGCTACAAACTGTGGGAGTACTCCTGGGACGACGACGCGGTCGTCCGCGACCGGGAACGGGGCGTCTTCACCGACCCCGGCCGCATCCGGGACATCGCTCACAAGGGCCGCCACTTCACCGTCCCCGGCGTGTTCCTCTCCGAGCCGTCGCCGCAGCGCACCCCGGTCGTCTTCCAGGCCGGCGCCTCCCCGCGCGGCCGGGCCTTCGCCGCCCGGCACGGTGAGGGCGTCTTCATCAACGCCGTCACCCCGCAGGCGACCCGCCGCGTCGTCGACGACATCCGGGCCAAGGCCGCCGCCGAGGGCCGCGACCCCTACAGCGTCAAGATCTTCATCCTGCTCACCGCGATCACTGCCCCCACCGACGAGGAGGCCCGGGCGAAGCACGCCGACCTGATCTCCTACGCCTCCCACGAGGGCGCCCTCGCCCTCTACGGCGGCTGGAGCGGCCTCGACCTGTCCGAACTCGCGCCGGACCAGCCCCTGGAGTACGTCGACACCGACGCCGTCCGCTCCGCGCTCGCGATCTTCTCCACCGCCGATCCGACCCGCCGCTGGACCCCCGACGACGTGGCCCGCTACCTCGGCATCGGCGGCATCGGCCCGGTGGTGGTGGGCTCCCCGGCCACGGTCGCCGACGAGCTGGAACGCTGGGTGGAGGAGGCGGACATCGACGGGTTCAACCTCGCCTACGCCGTGACGCCCGGCACCTTCGCCGACTTCGTCGACCTGGTCGTCCCGGAGCTGCGTTCCCGAGGAAGGCTCCCGGAGGAGCCGTCCGCCACCACTCTGCGCGAACGCCTGCACGGCCCGGGCAGCGGACCTCGCGTCCGGGCCGACCACCCGGCCGCCGAGTACCGCGAACTGGCCGTTCAGCAACGGCGGTCGGCCGACTCCCATCGGGATTGAGAACGTGGTGCGTGGGTCGAAGGCCGCCTTGACCTGTCGCTGCAGGCGGTTGATGCGCCGCTCGGACGGTGCTGCCGCTTGCAGAGTGCACCGTGTCTCTCGCGGAACGAGGCCCTCCGTCCCTACCCGGCGCTCCCGCGGCTGAGCAAGACGGACTTGGCAGCCGTGGCTCCGCCTCTTCCGGTCGGCTGTCGAGGGCGGCCGGGGACTCACTGCTGGACGGGGCTCTGGTATCGCGGGGCGAGTGTGCTCGTGGACGAGGAGCGGAGCCCGAATTCCGCCGCGGCTATGCGCTCCACCGCCTCGCCGTCGACCAGGCCGGGCACGCACACGACCTCGCCGGTTTCCAGGGCCCTCAGCGAAGCGGTCACCACGTCCTCGACGGGCATGCCTCCGTCGTCGTGTACTCGGGCTACCTCACCGGCTACCGGGTCCTGGCCCTGGGTGAGATGGAACTCGGTTGCCGTCAGCCCGGGGCACAGCACCTGGACACGAACCGGCGCACCGTCCAACTCCGCGGCGAGGGTTCGGCTGAAGGTGACCACGTAGCCCTTGGTCCCTCCGTAGACCGCCCGCACCGGCAGCGGGCCCGGCGGAAGCGAACCGGCGAAGGCGAGGGTGGAGGCCACGTTCACCACGGCGCCGCGGCCGCGTGCCAGCATGCCCGGCACGGCCGCACGAGCGAGCCGGGTGAGCGCCACGACGTTCACGGCCATCACCTTCTCCAGCAGTTCCGTGTCGGTCTCGGCGAAGGGGCCGTAGCCGTTGATGCCCGCGTTGTTCACCAGCAGCTCGACGTCGTCCTCGGCGGTTCGCCGGGCAACCCGGTCCAGGTCACCGGTATCGCCCAGATCCGCGACGACGGTTTCCACTCGTACGTCGTGCTGCCCGGTCAGCTCCGCGGCAAGTGCGCGGAGACGCTCTGCGCGACGCGCCACCAGCACCAGATCGTGACCATCCGCGGCGAGGCGACGTGCGTAGGCCGCACCGATGCCCGAGGAGGCACCGGTCACGATGGCTGTTCCCCTGGCGGGGAGGGGTTCGGGATGGATCGTCATGAAGTCCTCCTTGCATTCGTGATGCGACGTGTTCGTGATTCGACGGAGGCGTCCCTCAGGTGGGCACCACCGGGTCCAGGCCGTCGTCGGCTACGCGGCGGGGATGTTCCCGGCTTCGGCAGTGATGATCTTCAGGGCCTCGGTGATGCGGTCGTGGTGGGTGCGGTGGGAGACCACGCAGACGCGCAGGGTGTAGCGGCCGTCGACCACCGTGCTGGAGAGCACGATGCGCCGGTGGCCGTTGATCCGCTCCAACAGACGGCGGCTCGCCTCGTCCGCCCGCTCGGCGGCGGCCGGTCCGGCGTCGGCGGGGCGGACTCGGAAGATCACGGTGGACAGGTCCGGGCGCTGCGGGACCTCCAGCCGCGCGACGCCGGACAGCGTGTCGTGGACGTGTTCGGCCAGGTCGAGCTTCTCGTCCAGAGCCTCGCGGAAGGCGTCCACCCCGTGCAGGTGCAGGGGGAGCCAGGCCCGCAGACCGCGGATCTCGTGGGTCAGCTCGGGCCCGAGGTGACCGGAGTCCGGCACGCTCCCCGCCGCCCCCATGTCCTGCAGGTAGCTCCCGGTGCCGTCGTGCGCGGCGTGCAGGGCGGCGAGGTCGCGGACGACCAGGGCGCCGGTGCCGAACGGCATGAACAGGGTCTTGTGCGGGTCCAGGGTGACCGAGTCGGCCTCCTCGATCCCGGCGAGGCGTTCCGCGCCGCGTGCGGTGAGCCGGAAGAAACCTCCGTAGGCCGCGTCGATGTGGAACCACACGTCTTCGCGGTGGGCCAGGTCGGCCAGCTGAGGCAACGGGTCGATCGTGCCGGTGTCGGTGGTGCCGGCGGTGGCCACCAACAGGAAGGGCCGCAGGCCGGCGTCCCGGTCGGCGCGGATCATCGCGGCGGCGGCCTCCGCGTCCATCCGCAGGTCCGGAGTGTGCGGCACGGTACGTATGTGAGCCGCGCGGATGCCGGCGAGGCGGGCGGCCTTGGCGACGGAGTGGTGGGCGAAGGCGGTGGTGTAGACGGTGCCGTCTGCGAGTTCCTCGCCGAGCCTGTCGTGGCGGGCGGCGATCGTCGCGGAGAACGTGGCCATCGAGCCACCGCTCGTCAGCAGGCCGCCGCTGCCCTCCGGGAGGCCGCACACGTCGCGGGCCATCCAGCGGATCACGCTCTCCTCGAGCGCGGCGAGGGCCGGAGCCACCGACGCCAGGCCGCCGTAGCGGTTGGCGGCGCGGTTGTAGAACTCGGCGAGCGCGGCCGAATACAGGCCGCTGCCCGGGATGTAGGCCAGATGGCCGGGCCCGGCCGTCTCCAGAGCGCAGTCGGCGGCCTCGTCCAGGCGCGCGAGCAGGGCCTTCAGATCGCCGCCCCGGTCGGGCGGCGGTGCCAGGAAGGACTCCACGAGTTCGGCCTCGGCCTGTGGGGACAGGGGGCTGGTCGCGGGGCGGGCCCCGAGATTTTGAGTGCGGTCGACGACACGGTCCAGGACGAGACGACCCATTTCGGTCATCGCGGCGCGGTCGGGTTCCAGGGGGAAGTGGCGCATGAGGCAATCCGAACGATGTGAGAGGGCAGGCAATGCGTGGGTCCGGTGGCCGGCCGGAGCATGCGCTCAGGATGCGCCACCAAGCGCGGCATAGGATGGCGTACTCAGCACCCAACCGGATCTGGAGCGCAGGATTGTTCGTCGATCCGCGCGTTACGCTGCATTTCATGCCACGCCCTTTGTACGACCGCATCGACCGGTCGATCCTCGACCACCTGCAGCGCCACGGACGCACCCCCAACGTCGACCTCGCCGACGCCGTACGACTGTCGCCCTCGTCCTGTCTGCGGCGCACCAAGGCTCTGGAGGAAGACGGAGTCCTGGCCGGCTACCGGGCAGATCTGGACCGCGAGCGCCTCGGCCTCGGGCTGACGGTGTTCCTCTCCCTCAAGGTCGAGCACTCTCGCACCACCTCCCAGGTGGTCGAAGAGGCCCTCAAGGCGATCGAGCACGTGGTCGCCTGCCACGTGGTCTCCGGCGATGCCGACTTCCTCGTCGAACTCGCCGTGCCGGACCTGCGCACCTTCGAGAGAGTGCTCACCGACCAGATCCTGGCCATCGGTCCTGTCCGCGACGCCCGTAGCACCTTCTGCATCCGCACCGTCATCGACCGCGGTCCGCTACCCCTCACCTCCTGGCCTGCCCCACGCCCATGAGGACCCGGGCCGGCGTCACCGCCTGACGCAGCATGGTAGCCGCGGTTCGCGGGCCCTGAGGTCGAGACGGCTGTAACGCCACCGTGCCGCGAGATCGCCCGCCGGCATGAACAACACGGCCTTCGGCCCGGGGATGCGGAAGAACAGCCGCAAAGACGTCGCGCGCCAGGGCTTGCTGGCGATGATGGACGGCCGCGCCCAGGTCGTCGGAGGCGACCTCGCGACCCGGCGCACGGCCATCGAGTACCGCTTCCTGCCCGAGACCCTCAAGGCCGCGCGCCACGCCCGCATGGCCGCTCCGCGCACCTGAGCGCGCGACAGCCCTCCGCGCGGCGGGAGTCCGGCCCCGCGCGGGGAGTTCCGGTGGCCGGACCACGGCTAATCTGCACGGGTGACCACCGACCTGACCCTGCTGCCGCGTGTCGCCTACCGCGGACAGGAGGTCACCGCGCCCCGGCTCCGGGGCCTCCTCGCGCTGCTCGCGGGCGACTTGCGCACCGGCTGCAGCACCGACCGGCTCGTGGCGGGGCTGTGGCCGGACGAGCTGCCGGAACGGCCCGGCAAGGCCCTGCAGGTCCTCGTGTCCAGGGCGCGGGCGCAGCTGGGCGCCGACGTCATCGCCGGCACTCCGACGGGATACCGGCTCACCCTCGCCGAGGACCAGGTCGACAGCGCCGCCCTGCTGCGGCACGCCGCCACCGGCGCGGACCGGGCCAGGGCCGGGGACCACGCCGGATCGCTGGCGGCCGCCGAGGCGGGACTCGCGCTGTGGGAAGGCACCCCTGACGGGGGCGACGACACCGCCGACCCCATAGCCGCGCTGCGCACCGAGCGCGCCCCCGTCCGCGGCGCGCTCGTCCGGGCGAGAGCCCTCGCGCTCGCCCGCCTCGGACGCCACGCGGAGGCGGCCGGACCGCTGGCCGTGGCCGCCGCGGAGCATCCCCGCGACGAGGAAGTGCTCGCCGAACTCCTGCGCGCCGAGGCCGCGACGGCCGGCCCGTCCGCCGCGCTCACGCGCTACGAGGCCTACCGCCGCGAGCTGCGCGACGAGCTCGGCACGGATCCCGGCGCCGGGCTCAAGGCCGTACAGCGGGAGCTGCTGCGCGGCGAGCCACCCGCGGTCAGACACGGCGTGCCGCACGAGCCGAACCCGCTCCTCGGCAGGGACGAGGACATCGCGGCGGTGGAACGGCTGCTGCGCGCCTCCCGGGCCGTCACCGTCGCCGGCCCCGGCGGCCTCGGCAAGACCCGGCTCGCGCACGCCGTCAGCCGCCGGGCCGAGCAGCGCGTGGTGTACTTCGTGCCGCTCGCCGGCGTCACCGCGGACGCGGACGTGACCGCGGAGGTGACCTCCGCGCTCGGTGCGGGCGAAGGGCGGCCCGGCGCCGCCATGAGCGGTCACGACCCCGTGTCCGGCATCCTCGGCGTGCTCGGCCCCGGGCCCGCGCTGCTGGTGCTGGACAACTGCGAGCAGATCATCCGTGGCGCCGCCGGCCTGGTACAGGCACTGGTCTCGGCCTCGAAGGACCTGCGGGTGCTCGCCACCAGCCGGGCCCCGCTCGGCCTCACGTCGGAGGCGGTGTACGCGCTGCCGGAACTCGGCCTCGACACCGCCGTCGAGCTGTTCACCCAGCGGGCCCGGGCCGCCCGGCCCGGCGTGCGGCTGCCACCGGACGCCGTGGCCGAACTCTGCCGCCACCTCGACGGGTTGCCGCTCGCCGTGGAACTGGCGGCGGCGCGGGTACGGGTGCTGTCGGTGCCGGAGATCGCCCGCCGCCTCGGCGACCGGTTCGCGCTGCTGCGCGGCGGGGCGCGGGACGCGCCGGAACGTCACCGCACCCTGCACGCGGTCGTGGACTGGAGCTGGAACCTCCTCGACGAGCAGGCCAGGGCGGCGCTGCGCCTGCTGTCCGTCTTCCCCGGTGGCTTCACCGGTGAGACGGCCGAGCATGTGCTGGGCGACGACGCGCTGTTCCTGCTGGAGCAGCTGGCCGACCAGTCGCTGCTCACCGTCGCCGACACCCCGGCCGGTCTGCGGTTCCGGATGCTGGAGACCGTACGGGAGTTCAGCGCGGCCCGGCGCACGGAGGCGGGCGAGGACGAGGAGGCCGTCAGCCGGTTCCTCGCCTGGGCGCGGGACTTCGGGGTCGCGCACCACGACTGGTTCTTCGGCTCGGGGCCACTGTCCGCCTGGGAGCCGATCAGGGCCGAGCAGGACAACCTCGTGCCGGCCCTGCGGCACGCCCTGGCCCGTACGGACGGCCCCGCCATCGCCGCCCTCACCGCGGTCCTCACCGCCCTGTGGTCCACCGGGTCCAACTTCACCCGCCTCACCACCCTCGCCGCGGACACCGGTCCGCCCCTGTCGCACTACCACCCCGAGCCCGAGTACGTCGAAGTCGCCCGCTCCGCCGCGGTGTTGTCCACGGCGACCCTGTTCATGGGCTACGGCCCGCACGTCGTACGCCAGCTCGTCACCCTCCGGCGGCTGCCCCCGGCCCCGCCGGACACCCTGGTGCGCGCCATCGCGATCGTGCTGGGCGCGGTCCCCGAGATGCGGCCTCCCGACTACGAGGTGCTGCAGAAGCTCTGTGACAGCGAGCAGCCGCTGCTCGCCGGCATCGCCGAGTGCGTCGCCACCTACGTCTGGGAGTACGAGCACGACATCGACCGCGCGCACGCCTCGGCTCGGCGGATCATCGCCGCACTCGCGCCGGTCGACAATCCGTTCCTGCAGGTCATGGGTCACGCCCGGCTGGGCGAGCTGTGCCTGAGGACGGAGCAGGGCGAGGCCGCCTACGAACATCTCAAGGCGGCGCTGGAGGCGCTGCCGCGGCTCGGTGACGAGCGCGACTCCATCGGCATACGCAGTGGCCTCGTCCTGGCCTGCCTGCACCGCGGCGACCCCGACGAGGCCGAGTACTGGCTGCGGCAGGCGGAGGGCCACAACACCCCGCAGCAGGACGACTTCCACAGCCCCGGCCTCGGCGGGCGCGCCGAGATCGCCCTCGCACGCGGGCTGACGGAGGTCGGACTCGGCCTGTGGCGCAGCGCCGTGGAGGGGATGACCGAGGCCGGTCCGGTGGACGGCGGTGACCCCTTCTACGACCGGTGGGTGCTGCAGATCCAATCGGCGGCGGTGACGGCGCACGCGCACCACGGCCGTATCGAGCTGGTCGCGGACGTGGTCGACCGGCTGCGGCAGGAGCTGCGGACCATGCTCGACGGTCCGGCAGGCTCGCCCGTGGAGTTTCAGTACGGGACGGCGCTGCACGCCCTCGGCATGGCCGGGCTCGCGACCGGCGACTCCTCGGCCGTAGGGATGATCGCGCTGGCCGAACGGCTGCGGGTGCTGCGCGACTATCAGCCGACGATGTCGGCGGCCCGGGCCCGGACGGCGGCCGAGAAAGCCGACAGGGCGGCCTACGCCGACGCGGTGTCGGAGTACGCCGCCCTGGAGCGGAGCGAGTTGCGGGATGCCGCCCGCGCCGTCATGGCGGTTGCCGCTACTTCGGGTCGCGGTTGAACTGTGCCGTGGACCAGCGGTAGCCGAGCGCGCTCAGGCCGACGCACCAGGCGACCGCGATCCAGCCGTTGTTGCCGATCTCGGTACCGAGGAGCAGACCGCGCAGGGTTTCGATGGCGGGGGTGAAGGGCTGGTACTCGGCGATCGGCTGGAACCAGCCCGGCATGGTGTCGGCCGGGATGAAGGCGCTGGAGATGAGCGGGAGCAGGATCAGCGGCATGGCCATGTTGCTGGCCGCCTCGGGGTTCGGACTGGCCATCCCCATGCCGACCGCGATCCAGGTGAGGGCGAGGGAGAACAGGGCGAGCAGGCCCACCGCCGCGATCCATTCCAGGAGCGTGGCGTCCGTGGAGCGGAACCCGATGGCCACGGCGACGGCACCGACGAGGACCAGGCTGGCCATCACCTGCAGCACGCTGCCGAGGACATGCCCGATGAGCAGGGATCCCCGGTAGATCGCCATCGTCCGGAAGCGGGCGATGAGGCCCTCGGTCATGTCCATGGAGACGGCGATGGCGGCCCCGATCACGGTGCTGCCGATGGTCATCATCAGCAGGCCCGGGACGATGTAGGCGATGTAGTCGGAGCGGTCGGCGCCGCTTCCGCCGATGCCCGCGCTCATCACGTCGCCGAAGATGTAGACGAAGAGCAGCAGCAGCATGATCGGCGTGAGCAGCAGGTTCAGCGTCATCGACGGATAGCGGCGGGCGTGCAGCAGGTTGCGGCGCAGCATCGTGGACGAGTCGCGGACGGCGAGGGAGAGGGCGCTCATCGGACGTTCTCCTTGGACTGGCTGGGCTGACTGGGGACGGTGGCGGGGCCGGTCAGGGCGAAGAACACGTCGTCGAGGTCGGGGGTGTGCACGGTCAGCTCGTCCGCCTCGACGCCGGCGGTGTCGAGCCAGTCGAGGATGGAGCGCAGCTCGCGCTGGCTGCCGTCGCTCGGAATCTGCAGCGCCAGTGCCTCGTCGTCGCGGGTGACCTCGCGCAGCGCGGAGGCGGCCGACCGGTAGACGTCCGGGTCGGTGAAACGCAGCCGCACATGCCCGCCGGGGATGAGCCGCTTCAGCTCCTCGGCGCTCCCCTCGGCGGCGATCCTGCCGTCGTGCAACACCGCGATGCGGTCGGCGAGTTCGTCGGCCTCCTCCAGGTACTGGGTGGTGAGAAAGACGGTCGCTCCGTCGGACACCAGCTCGCGGATGATGCCCCACATGTTGTGACGGGAGCGGGGGTCGAGGCCGGTGGTGGGCTCGTCGAGGAAGATGATGCGCGGGTTCCCGACCAGGGTCATGGCGAGGTCGAGGCGCCGCTTCATACCGCCGGAGTAGGTGGAGGCGGGCTTCTTCGCGGCGTCGGTGAGGTCGAAGCGTCCCAGCAGTTCGGCGGCCACCCGCCGCCCCTCCTGCCTGGGCAGGTGGTGCAGGTCCGCCATGAGGAGCATGTTCTCCTCGCCGGTGATCAGCCCGTCGACGGCGGAGAACTGCCCGGTGACACCGATCGAGGCCCGCACGGCCTGCGGGTCGGCGGCCAGTTCGTGTCCGCCCACCCGCAGTTCACCGGCGTCGGCGGTGACGAGGGTGGAGAGGATCTTGACGGCGGTGGTCTTGCCGGCGCCGTTCGGACCGAGCAGGGAGAAGACCGTGCCGGCCGGCACCGCCAGGTCGATGCCGTCGAGGACCGTCTTGTCCCCGTAGGCCTTGCGCAGCCCCTTGGCCGCGATGGCGAGAGAGTGCGATGTCGTTGTCGTCATGCGGCGGAGCTTGCGGCAGGGCGCATTCAGCGCGGTTTCACGATGGTTTCAAGGCCCTGGAACCGGGCGGCGGAGAGGCCGCGATCTAGGCTGTCGCCGGTAAGGCGAGCGGGTA
The DNA here is from genome assembly GCF_053643595.1 of Streptomyces sp. NPDC055506. Classification (NCBI taxonomy): domain Bacteria; kingdom Bacillati; phylum Actinomycetota; class Actinomycetes; order Kitasatosporales; family Streptomycetaceae; genus Streptomyces; species Streptomyces sp. NPDC055506. Next base: position 67,944 of record NZ_JBSHKH010000019.1, read on the forward strand.
CAGACAGCGCGGGGGCAGTGGGTGGAGTGGGAACTGGGGGCGGCCGGCCTCGCGGTCGGGATGCTCATAGCCGTGGTGACCGCGCCAGTCGGGGTCTCCGGCGCGGTGTTCCTGCTCCCGGTGCAGCTCAGCGTCTTCGCCGTGCCCAACCCGGCTGTCACGCCCACGAACCTGCTCTACAACGTGGTGGCGGGACCCGGCGCCCTGCTGCGCTATCGGCGCGACGGCGCCCTGGCGGGACCGCTCGTCCGCCGCCTGGTGCTGGGCACCCTGCCCGGTGTCGTCCTGGGAGCGGTCATCCGCGTGTTCGCCCTTCCGGGGCCGGGTGTCTTCCGCCTCCTGGTCGCCGCGCTGATGCTGCCGCTCGGCGGCTGGCTCATCGCCCGGACCCTGCGCCCCGCACCCCCGGAGATCCGGCGCCCCGAGTCCGCGCCCCGGACGGTTACCCGCCTGGCACTGGCGGTCGGCGTGGTGGGCGGTGTCTACGGCATCGGCGGCGGCTCGATCCTCGGCCCCGTCCTGGTCGGGCGCGGCGTCCCCGTCTCCAAGGTCGCCCCGGCCGCGCTCGCCTCCACCTTCGCCACCTCCGTGGTCGGCGCCGCCACCTACGCCCTGCTGGCCCTGGCCCACAGCGGCAGCATCGCCCCCGACTGGTTCCTCGGCCTGTCCTGCGGCCTCGGGGGTCTCATCGGCGGTTACCTCGGAGCCCGCCTCCAGCCGCACTTGCCCGAGCCCCTCCTCCGCCTCGTCCTCGGCATCCTGGCGACGGCGCTCGGCGCCCTGTACGCGGTCAGCGCGCTTCGCTGATCCGCGCACGGGAGCCCGGAGACACGCGGCGGGAGTCCTTCAACCTCATCCGTCACTCACGTTTCGGACATCGGTGTTTCGGACAACTCCTGCCGCCCGACGGCGGCTTCAACGCGGCGTTCCCGCGTCCGAGCCCTTGCCGTGTCCGGGGCCGCACGCGTCCGGAATCGCTCGTGTTCGATTCCCGCGCCGGGTCGTTAGGCCGTGCACCGCCGAGCCACCCAGGCGCGGCATCGACCCTGAGGAGGGATGCAGGTGACTGTGACTGACACCTCGACCGACAACGCGAAGACGCCGCCCCCTCCACCGCCGGCCACCATCAGCTTCGAGGGGAAGTTCGGCAAGAACCCGCTGGCGGACGCCGGTTTCGGCGCGATGTGCCGCCGGCTGCCCTCCGTGCTCGTGCACACCGCCCGGATGGCCTGGGCCGTCGACAGGCCCGGCGTCGTGCTGCTCCTCGCCTGCCAGTTGCTCACCGGTACCGCGGCCGCCGTCGTCCTGGCCTTCACCGCACAGGCGATGACCCACATCCTCGGCGTCGGCACCGTGTCCGAACGCCTGCACGCGGCGCTGCCCGCCCTGATCGTCGTGACGGCGGCCGCCGCCGTCGGCCGCGTCAGCAGCGCCCTGTCCGCGTACGCCGACGGAAGGATCACCCCGCTGCTGATGACCGAGGCGGACATCGCGCTCGTGACCGCCGTGTGCCGCGTGGAGTCGAGCGCCTACGGCGAGGACGGGTTCGCCGACCGGCAGGAGGCCGCCGAGATCGGCGTCACCCGCACCCGGCTGATGGTCCAGGACGCACAGCGCTTCATGTCCGCCCTGATCCGGATGATCGCCGCGAGCGGCGTGGTCACGACCCTGCACCCGCTGCTGCTTCCCCTGCTCCTGCTGGCCGTCCTCCCGGCCGGCGCGGGTGCAGTCCTGTCCGCACGCGTCGACTACGAGACCCACTACCTCAACCTCGGCGACCGCAACGTGCGCTCCATGATGCGCTGGTGGGCCACCTACTCCCGCTTCGGCGACGAGGTCCGCGCCAACGGCATGACCGGCTATCTCACCTACTGGTACCGCGCCCTGTCCGACCGGATCGACCGGCGCACCCTGACCGCCGCGCCGCGCATGCTGCACATCTCCCTGGGCGCCGGCGCCCTGGGCGGGACCTTCCTGCTGTGCACCTGGTCCGCCCTCGCCTGGCTGGCAGCCTCCGACCGTATCGCCCTGCCCGTCGCGGCCACCGCCGTGATCGCCGTCCAGACCACACTGGCCGCCCTCTCCCAGTTCGTCATCCACGGCGCCGCTCTCTTCCACACCTCGCTCTACCTCGCCGACATGCGCTCCTTCCTCGACATGGCACAGGAACGCGCCCCCAGGCGCGGGGAGTCGGCCATCCCGGAACGCGTGGACCGGATCCGCCTCGACGAGGTCGTGTTCAAGTACCCGGGCAAGGAGGAACCCGCCGTCGCGGGAGTGTCGCTCACGCTGCGCCGCGGCGAGATCCTGGCCGTCGTCGGTGAGAACGGCTCGGGCAAGTCGACCCTGACGAAACTCATCACCGGCATGCTGCTCGCCGACAAGGGCCGCGTGCTGTGGGACGACGTCGACCTCGCCGAGGCCGATCCCGACGCCGTGTGGAACCGCACCGCGCTCGTCCCCCAGAACTTCGCCTGCTGGCCCCTGCGCGCCCGCGAGAACATCACCCTGGGCCAGCCGCGGACGCACGACGACGGACCGGTGTGGGATGTCGTCGACGCCGTCGGTATGCGCGAGGCGATCGAGAAACTGCCCGGGCGACTCGACACCCTTCTCGCCAAAGAGCTGTGGGGCGGTGCCGAGTTGTCCGGCGGGCAGTGGCAGCGCCTCGCGTGCGGCCGTGTGCTCTACCGGCAGACCCCGCTGCTGATCCTGGACGAACCGACCTCGCAGATGGACGCCCGCGGCGAGCACGCCATCTTCCTGGAGATCAAGCGCGTCGCCGCCGAGCGCATGACGATCGTCGTCACCCACCAACTCGAGAACACCAGGCTCGCCGACCGCATCCTCGTCATGGACCAGGGCCGGGTCATCGAACAGGGCACGTACGAGGAACTGGCGAGCGCCGGAGGACTCTTCGCGGAACTCGTCGCCCTGTCCCAGGACCGGTGAGGCCCTCCGCCTTCACGCCTCACGGCCGGACGGCAGGCTCGGTGGCCGATGAGGCCGTGGCGGGGCGCCTGCCGACGGCGGGAGCGAGGACGATCGCCACGGCGGTGAAGGCGAGGACGATGATCATGGCGACGCGCAGCCCGTAGTGCTCGCCGAGGAAACCGAGGCACGGGGGCCCGACGAGGAACGCGACGTAGCCGATCATCGCCACAAGGCTGACGCGCGCGGCCGAGTCGGGTCCCGAGTCCCCGGCCGCCGAGAGGGTGACCGGGAAACCGAGTGAGGCCCCCAGGCCCCAGAGGAGCACGGCGGCCCCCGCCAGGACGGCCGAGTCGGCGAAGACGACGACGGCGATACCCAGAGTCGCGCAGACGGCGCTGGCCCGGACGACGGGGGCGCGGCCGAGCCGGTCGATGAGGAGTCCGCCGGCGAAACGGCCGACGGTCATGGCGGCGGCGAAGCCCGTGTAGACGGCTGACCCCAGGGCGGGATCCATGCCGTGGCCGTCGACCATGAGCAGGGGCAGCCAGTCGTTGGCGGAACCCTCGGCCAGCGCCATGGCCAGGATGACACCGCCGATCAGCAGCAGCCGAGGGTCCTTCCAGACCCGAGCCTCGGCCGGCGCGGTGCCGGCGTCAGGCCGCGAGCCGCCGTCGTCCCGGGTCTTGCCGACCGCGTGGGGAATGGCACGGAAGGCATGGGCGAACATGACCGCCGTGACGGCGGCCATGCCGGTCAGGTGCCACTGCACCGGCCAGGAGACAGCGGTGCACAGAATGCCGAACGCGGCCCCCACGACCGTGCCCAGGCTGAAGAACCCGTGGAGCGTGGGCAGTACCGTCCGCCCCGTGATCCGCTCGACGTCGGCGCCGTCGATGTTGATCGCCACCTCCCCACCGCCCATTCCGGCCCCGAAGAGGAACAGCCCGGTGGTGGTCGCGGGCGCGGAGGACAGCATCGTCCCGCCGCCTATGACCGCCATGCTCAGAATGACCAGCAGCGTCGCGACACCCATGACGGGCCGGGTGCCGAACCTGGCCACGAGGGCTCCGGAACTGAGAATGCCGATCATCGAGCCGACCGACAGCCCGAACAGCACGATGCCCATCTGCGCCGTCGAGACGTCGAGTTGGTCCCGGATGTCGGGCGTCCGGGTCACCCACGAGGAGATGGAGAGCCCGGGTATGAGGAAGAAGAGGAACAGCGCCGCTCGGCGGCGGCGGGTGGCCAGGTCCATCAGGAAAGGTGCTCTTTCACGCGTGCCGGAGGACTGCTCACAGGATCGCCGCGAGCGCATCCAGTGACACCAGGTAGTCGTCGCCCACCGGGGTGAGGACGGCGCTGGTGACGCCCGCGTCGAACAACTCCCTCACCCTGGACCGGGCCTGCGCCGGCGTACCGGCCACGGCGAGTTGCGACACCCAGTCGTCCGGCAGGGCGCGGGCGAAGTCCTGGGGGCTGTCGCAGCGGGAGCGCAGGGCGACGAGTTCGTCGTGGAAGGGGAGCGGGGCGATGTGGGGCCGCCAGTCCGCTTCTCCCACCACTTCGAGGGCGGGGCGAACCGCTGTCAGGGCGACGGCCGGGTCCTCGTCGACCGCCGCGATGTTGTAGGCGACCAGGCGGTGCGGGCGGGTCGGGGCGATGTGCTCGAGGGCCTCGCGAACGTAGGCGGGGGTGACCGGCTCCGCGAGGAGGGTGCCGTCGGCCACGTCACCGGAGACGGCCAGGGACTTGGGGCCGCGCACGCCGGCCAGGACGGCGGGGGCGGTGACCGGTGTCGCGGTCTCGTGCAGCTGCGCCCCGTCGACGCGGACGTACTGCCCGTCGTGATGCACGGCCCCGCCGCTCAGTACCGACTTCAGGACGGTGATGTACTCGCTCAGGAGCGTGAGGGGGCTCTTGGGCCACGCCCCGACGCTGCGCATCCACGAGGGCATGCCGTGGCCGACGGCGATGTCCACGCGATCGGGATGCAGTTGGACGAGACTCGCGATCTCCATCGCGGCGAAGGCGACATTGCGGGCGGCGGCCGGCAGCAGCCCGACGCCGACGCGGATCCGCGTCGTGGCGGCGAGGACGGTGGCCGCCTGCACCAGCCCGCCCCGGTAGCCGAGGTCCTCCACCACCCACAGCTCGTCGAAGCCGTGCTCCTCCGCCCGCCGGGCGAAGGTGATGATGTCCCGCGCCGGTATGTCACGGGGCAAGAGGGCGCCGATCGCGCCGTCCCGATTCGTCATGGTGATCTCATCCTCCGCGGGTTCACGTCGTCATCGTCCAGCGGCCGACCAGGGACATGCCGGGAGTCCGATCGTAGTCATTGGTGGATACACCGGGTGCGCGGACGGATCGCTTTCCACGCCCGAAGTCGCGCCGGGCCGTCGTCGGCCGTACCGGCGCGTCAGGGAGCGGCGTCGAGGTCCACCTCGATGTCCTGGGCGTCGGTCCAGAATCCGTCGTCCGCGTCCTGGAGGCGGGCGGCGGCGTGATTCATGTGGAGGCGGGCGGCACCGCGTGCCGCCTCGGCGTCGCGCGCCTCGATGGCGGCGAGGATGGCGTGGTGCTCCGCCCGGACCGCTTCGATGAAGTCGTTCCGGCGTGCCTCGTTCGCACGTGTGACGCGGATACCGCTGCGCGACACATCGCCCAGGTACCGCAGGGTCGAGACCAGCACCGTGTTCCCGGTCGACTCGGCGATGGACCGGTGGAAGGCGAGGTCCTCGTCCACGCCGTCGCCGCCGGCCGCGACCGCGGAGTCGATCGCGTCCAGGGCCTGACGCATCCGGGCGAGGTCGAGGGGCGTGGCCCTGGTCGCCGCGAGATGGGCCGCCTCACCCTCCATGGCGCGGCGCACCTCCACGATCTGGAGCACCTTCGCCTTGGTGTCGGCGGCCTCCAGATCGAGCGGGCGGGTGCGCCGCGGCAGGACGAACACGCCGATGCCCTGGCGCGGTTCGATCAGGCCCGCGTTGCGGAGCCGCGACAGAGCCTCGCGCACCACCGTGCGGCTGACGCCCAACTGCCTGACCAGCTCGACCTCCGTCGGCAGTCGGTCGCCCTCGGCCAGCCGCCCCGACTCGATCTCCTCCGAGAGGGTCGCGGCGACCTGATCCGCGAGTCGGACGGGACCGCTCACCTTAGAAAACATGGTTTTCAGTCTATAGGTCCGGGTCTCGTCGTTCCGCTTCCCGCTATGCCTTGACCAGGACCGCGTCGGGGTGGTCGGCGAGGTAGTCCCGCACCACCGATTCGAAGCTCGGGTCGGGCTCAAGACCGAGCGCGGCGGCACGCGTGTTGTCGAAGACGGAGGGCCACGATCCCACGACGGCCTCCACGTCACGGTCGGGCGCGATGGTCACCAGATCGGCCGCCGCGTCGCCTGCCACGCGCCGCAGCGTGGCCAGCATCTCGGCGACCGAGACCGTGAGTGCGGGGAGGTTGACGGGCAGTGCGCCGTCGAGCCGGCCCCGTCCGCTGCCGCGCTCGGCTTCCGCGATACGGAGGATCCCCTCGACCGTGCGCCGTGGTGACGCCAGGGCCACCCGCAGGTCGGGGCGTACGGGGCAGATCGCCGGGAGGCCCGCGAGCGGTTCGCGGACGATGCCCGACAGGAAGCCGGAGGCGGCGGCGTTCGGCTTGCCGGGACGTACGGACACGGTCATCAGCCGGGCGACGCGCCCGTCGATGAAGCCCCGGCGTGTGCAGTCCGCGACCAGCTGCTCGCAGACGAGCTTCTGGATCCCGTAGCTCGACCGGGGAGTGGGCAGCGTCGACTCGCTGACCACCGGCGGGAGGGGCAGCGCCGGGTCGGAACCGTAGACCGCGACGCTGCTGGAGAACACCAGACGCGGCGTCGGCCCGCCGGAGGCCGACTGGGCCCGGGCGGCTTCGAGGAGGGCGCGGGTGGTGTCCAGGTTGGCGCTCATCCCGAGGTCGAAGTCGGCCTCGCACTCGGCCGAGACGGCGGCGGCGAGGTGGATCAGCACATCCACCGGCTCCGCGAACACCTCGTCGAGACATTCGACCAGGTCACCCCGCACGATCTCCACCAGGGGATCGGCCGACTGCGGTGCCCCGGGCGGGACGAAGCGGTCGGTGAGCACCAGTTGATCGATCGGCGAACCACCGAATGTCCGGGTCCTCAGCAGGGTGTCGGCGATCTCGCGTCCCAGAAAGCCGAAGCCGCCCGTGATGACGATCCTCATGCGCTGTCTCCTCGGTAGTCGTGTCGCCAGCCGAGGCCCTCGCTCGTGCCGGCCCGGGGGATGTACTCGCAGCCGATCCACCCGTCGAAGCCCAGGTCGTCGATGACGCCGAACAGATGCCGGACGTCGAGCTCGCCGCTGTCCGGCTCGTGGCGGTCCGGCACGCCGGCGATCTGCAGATGACCGACCCGGCCGGTCGGCAGGTCGCGCCGCAGTGTCGTCGTGAGGTCGCCCTCGACGATCTGGCAGTGGTACAGGTCGAGTTGCACCTTGAGATTCGGGGCGCCCACCTCCTGTACCACCGCGTGGGCGTCCGCCTGCCTCGACAGGAAGTAGCCCGGCATGTCGCGGCCGTTGATCGGCTCGACCAGGATGTCGACACCCACGGCGGCGGCTCGCTCCGCCGCCCACTCCAGGTTGGCCAGGTAGGTGTCGCGGTGCTCGGCCAGCTCCTTCGGAGTCACGTCCGGCGGCACGAGACCGGCCATCAGGTGCAGCCGCGGGCAGTCCAGCGCGGCCGCGTACTCCAAAGCCCGCAAGACCCCGGAGCGGACCTCCGCCTCGCGGCCGGGCAGCGCCGCGATCCCGCGTTCTCCGGACTCCCATGCCCCGGGAGGCGCGTTGAAGAGCACCTGCACGAGGCCGTGGTCGTCGAGCCGGCGTCGCAACTCCGTGCTGTCGTAGGCGTAGGGGAAGAGGTACTCGACGGCGGTGAAGCCGTCCGCCGAGGCCGCGGCGAAGCGGTCGAGGAAGTCGTGCTCGGGATACATCATGGACAGGTTCGCTGCGAACCTCGGCATGCTGGCTCCTGTGAGGGGACCGGAGGGGCCGGTCAGCGGTTGACGGTCTTCTTGTCGGTGGTGAGCACCGCGGCGGCGCCCACGACGAGGCTGAGTGCCAGGACGTACATCGGGAGCGATGTCGAGCCGGTGGCGTCCTTCAGCGCGCCGATCATGTAGGGGCTGACGAAGCCGGCGAGGTTGCCCACCGAGTTGATCGCGGCGAGGCCGACCGCGGCTGCGGTGCCTCCGAGGAAGGCGGTGGGGAGCGACCAGAACAGCGGCGCGCAGGTCAGTACGCCCGCCGCGGCGAAGGACAGCGCGGCCAGGGACAGCGCGGTGGACCCGGCCCAGCCGGCCGCCAGCGAGAAGCCGACGGCGCCCATGAGACTCGGGACGACCAGGTGCCAGCGGCGCTCGCGGTGCTTGTCCGCCGAACGTCCCAGCACGTTCATGGTGACGAGTGCGGCCAGGAACGGCACGGCGCTGAGCACCCCGATCGCGAGGTTCCCCTCGATGCCGGTCGACTCGATGAACGTGGGCATCCAGAAGGTCAGGGCGTACTGACCCATCACGAAGCAGAAGTAGATGAGGCACATCAGCCACACCTTCGGCTCGCGGAAGGCGTCCCAGACCCGGCCGTGGACGGTCTGGTGCGCGGCGTCCTCGGCGATCGCCCGCTCGACGACGTCCTTCTCCTCGTCGGTGAGCCACTTCGCCGCGCGCACGCTGTTGTCGAGGTAGAACAGCGTGGCCACGCCGATCAGGACGGCGGGAATCGCCTCCAGCAGGAACATCCACTGCCAGCCCTCCCAGCCCTTCACCCCCTGGAACCGGTCCATGATCCAGCCGGAGAGCGGGTTGCCGAAGATGCCGGCCACCGGGATCGCGGACATGAACATCGCGATCACCCGGGCACGACGCTGCGACGGGAACCAGTACGTGCAGTACAGGATCACCCCCGGGTAGAACCCGGCCTCCGCGGCGCCGAGGAGGAACCTGAGGACGTAGAACATCGCCTCGTTGCTGACGAACACGAAGGACGCCGAGACCAGACCCCAGCTGATCATGATCCGGGCGATCCAGGTACGGGCGCCGACGCGCTGCAGCATCAGGTTCGACGGCACCTCGAAGAGGAAGTAGCCGATGAAGAACAGACCGGCGCCGAGGCCGTACGCCGCCTCGCTGAACCCGAGGTCGTCGGACATCTGGAGCTTGGCGAAGCCGACGTTGACCCGGTCCAGGTAGGAGACGACGTAACAGAGGACGAGGAAGGGGACGATACGCCGTACGACCTTGCGGAAGACGGCGTTCTCACGGGCGGCGTCGGGGACTGTGGACGCCGATATGGGCATGGACATGGCGATCCTTTGAGCGGCTCAGGGGGATTCTCCGGCAAGGGAGAGGCGGGTCACCACACGGCGTTGAACGTGGACCTCAGTTCATCGAGCGCGTGGTCGGGGAGCGGCTCGGGGCGACGGTCGGTCAGGAGCCAGAGACGTGCCGTCTCCTCGAGTTCTTCGAGGACGGCGAGAGCGGTGGCCGCGTCGGGGCCCCAGACCACGGGGCCCAGCCGGTCCAGCAGCACCGCCCTGATGGGCGTTCGGCTCGCTGCGCGATCGGCGATGAGGGCGGTCACCAGGTCGGCCACGCGGGGGTCGCCGGGCCGGTGGTAGGGGATGAGCGGGACATGCCCGACCTTCATCACGTAGTACGGCGTGATGGGCGGAAGCACGTCCTCGGCGCTCCACACACCGGCCAGCGTGAGCGCGACCAGGTGCGTGGAGTGGGTGTGGACGACGAACCGGGCGGTGGGGTCGGCGGCACAGATGCGCCGGTGGAGCGTCAGGGTCTTGCTGGCACGGTCGCCCGCGGTCTGCTCGCCCCGGGCGTCGACCAGTGCCAGGCGGCCGGGTTCGAGGAACCCCAGGGCGGCATCGGTGGGCGTGATCAGATGGTGGTCGCCGACCTTGGCGCTGATGTTGCCCGCGCTGGCGTGGACGTAGCCCCGGGCGAACAGGCTGGTGCCCACGCGGACGATCTCGCCGCGGGCCTGGTCGACCGCCTCGTCATGCGCGGTCCCGGCAGTGGTGCTCGGCTGCGGGTTCATGCGGCCTCCTCGTCCAGGAGCGCGAAGGAGCGGGTGAAGAAGTCGGGGCCGCCGAAGTTGCCGGACTTGAGCGTGATGTGGAGCGTGTCTCCGCCCGGCAGAGCCGCCGCGCACCAGGGCACACCAGGGTCGATCTGCGGCCCGATCCGGAGTCCGGTGACTCCGAGCGCCTGGACCACCGCCCCCGAGGTCTCACCACCCGCGACGACCAGCCGGCGCACGCCCCGCTCCACGAGCCCCTGTGCGATGCGGGCGAGCGTCCGCTCCACGAGCTCACCGGCCTCGGCGGCACCGAGCCGGCCCTGGACGGTACGGACCGTGTCGGCGGACTCGGTGGAGTAGACGAGCACGGGGCCGTCGTCCAGGTGCGACTCGGCGAAGGCCAGGGCCTGCCCGGCCACGTCCTCGCCGACGGCCACGCGCAGCGGGTCCACGCTGAAGGCGGGACGGCCGGTGCGCAGGTACTCGAGGACCTGACCGTTGGTGGCCGTGGAGACCGAGCCCGAGACGACGGCCCGGTGACCGGCAGGAGGCGGCAGTTCCGCGGCGGCGCGGGACGGCTTGAACCCCCAGTTCGCGGGCAGGCCGATCGCCAGCCCCGACCCTGCGGTCACCAGCGGGAACCCCTGGACCGCAGCACCCAGGCGCACCAGGTCGTCATTGGAGACGGCGTCGACCACGGCGATCCCGACACCGTCCGTGCGCAGGGCGTCGACGCGGGCCCGGATCGCCTCGGCGCCGTCGGCGACGACCGTGTGGTCGATGAGGCCGACCTCCCGCGTGGTCTGCGCGCCGAGGACGGAGACCAGATTGGAGTCGGTCATCGGGGTGAGCGGGTGGTGGCGCATACCGCTGTCGCTGAGCAGCACGTCGCCGACGAAGAGATGCCCCTTGAAGATCGTGCGCCCGTTGTCGGGGAACGCCGGCGTCGCGACCGTGAAGCCGGTGCCCAGAGCATCCATCAGGGCCTCGGTCACCGGCCCGATGTTGCCGGCGGGAGTCGAGTCGAAGGTGGAGCAGTACTTGAAGTAGATCTGCTCGGCGCCCATCGACCGCAGCCAGGCCAGTGCCCGCAGCGACGCCTCGACGGCGTCGGAAGCCGGGACGGTCCGCGACTTGAGGGCGATGACCACGGCGTCCGCGTCCACCGCCTCCTCGACGCCGGCCGGTGGTGTGTCGATCAGCTGGACCACGCGCATGCCCGCGCGCACCAGGTTGTTGGCGAGGTCCGTGGCGCCGGTGAAGTCGTCGGCGATGCATCCGAGACGGATTCCCATGTCAGGCCTCCACCGGCTTCGGCAGGTCGACGCCCGGGAAGATCTTGATGACCGCGCTGTCGTCCTCGGCGCCCAGTCCGGACGCCGACGCCTGGAGGAACATCTGGTGGGCGGTGGCGGCGAGGGGGAGCGGGAACCGCTCCGGCCGGGCGGCGTCCAGCACGAGTCCGAGGTCCTTGACGAAGATGTCGACGGCCGAGAGGGGCGTGTAGTCACCGTCGAGGACATGGGCCATGCGGTTCTCGAACATCCAGGAGTTGCCGGCGCTGTGCGTGATGACCTCGTAGAGCGCCTCGGCGGGAACGCCCGCCTTGATGCCGAGGGCCATCGCCTCGGCCGCGGCGGCGATGTGCACGCCCGCGAGCAGCTGGTTGACGATCTTGACCTTCGAGCCGAGCCCGGCGTGCTCTCCCAGGCGGTAGACAGTGCCGCTCATGGCCTCGAGCACCGGGTCGGCGAGGGCGTACGCCTCGGTGGAGCCCGACGTCATCATGGTGAGTTCACCGGCCGCCGCGCGAGCGGCGCCGCCGGAGATGGGGGCGTCCAGGTACAGCACGCCCTGCTCGGCCAGGCGGCCCTCGAGCGCGGCCGACCAGCCCGGATCGACCGTGGAGCACATGACGAAGACGGAACCGGGGCGGAGCCGGCCGGCCGCGCCCCCGGCACCGAACAGCACGGTCTCTACCTGCGCGGCGTTCACCACCACGCCGACCAGGACGTCCACCGCTGCCGCCAGCTCGCCACAGGTCCCGAACGCCGTCCCGCCGTCGCGGGCGAAGTCCGCGGCCGTCTCCGGACGCAGATCGTGAACGCCGACGTCGTACCCCGCCGCCCGCAGGCTCCGGGCCATCCCGAGGCCCATGGCTCCTAGACCCACCACGCCCACGCGCGGTCGTTCGGGCTTGTTCTGGTCGCTCATGCCCACCCTCGCCTTGCTGTGCCGTCCGGAGGCCGGTCGCATCAAGGGCCTCCGTGAGATCAGGTCATATGATGACCTGAGGACGACGAAATGCGCGGTGTGATGTCCGTCACGCACCTTCTTCGCAGGGGGCGCCTTACCTCCACGCGTAGGGCATCGAGAAGATCGACCTGCGAGTCCACCGGATCCTGGAAGGAACCAACGAGATCATGCGCGTCATCGCGGCCCGAGGCCTGACGGAGGTACTCGGATGACCGACGTCCAGTTCCGTACGAAGGGCCGTGCCGCCCACATCGTCCTCAACCGGCCCAAGGCCCTCAACGCCCTCACCCACGCCATGGTGCGCGGCATCGACGAGGCCCTGACCGACTGGGAGCGGGACCCGGCCGTCGAGGCCGTCGTCATCACGGGAGCGGGGGAGCGCGGCCTGTGCGCGGGCGGCGACATCCGCGGCATCCACGACGACGCCCGCCACGGGGACGGCACCGCCTCGGCCGCGTTCTGGCGCGACGAGTACCACCTCAACGCCCGCATCGCCCGCTACCCCAAGCCCTACGTCGCCGTCATGGACGGCATCGTCATGGGCGGCGGCGTCGGCGTCTCCGCGCACGGCAGCGTCCGGATCGTCACCGAGCGGTCGAGGATCGCCATGCCCGAGACCGGCATCGGCTTCGTCCCGGACGTCGGCGGCACCTACCTGCTCGGCCTCGCCCCGGGCGAACTCGGCACCCACCTCGCGCTGACGGGCGCCCAGATCGGCGCCGGCGACGCACTGCTGTGCGGCCTCGCCGACCACTGCGTACCGTCCGAGGCGCTGGGCCGGTTCGTCGACGACCTCGCCGACATGCCCGTAAGGGAAGCCCTGGCCCGGCATGTGGAGCCCGCACCGGCTGGGGAACTGGCGGGACAGCGGGAGTGGATCGACTCCTGCTTCGCCGCCGGCACGGTCGAGGAGATCGTCGAGCGGCTGCTCGCACACGGCGACCCGGCGGCCAAGGAGACCGCCGAGACCCTGCTGGCCAAGTCGCCCACTTCGCTCAAGGTCACCCTCACGGCCCTGCGCCGGGCCCGCCGGCTCGGCCCGCTGGAGCGGGTGCTGGAACAGGAGTACCGGGTCTCCTGCGCGGCCCTGAGCACCCCCGACCTGGTCGAGGGCATCCGCGCCCAGGTCATCGACAAGGACCGCGACCCCCGCTGGTCACCGGCGACTCTCGGCGAGGTCGGTGACAACGACGTGGAGCGCTTCTTCGCACCCCTCGGCGAGCGCGAACTCGGCCTCGCCGGATCCGGGTGAAGGCCGGACACCGGCCGCGGGCTGTCGCAGGTGAGGTGCGATAAGCGGCCGGGAAAGTGCGCACCCGAGCAAAGGCGTGCTGGTGGGCGCCCAGTAGAGTGCCCCTCTGTCGCTCCACGACAGCTGCCCCCGAATCCCGAGGTACCGCGCAGTGAACCCCGCACGTCCAGCACCGACCGCCGCCGTGACCGTCGTCGGGATCGGGGCCGACGGCTGGGAGGGTCTGACCGACGCCTCTCGTGCCGCGCTGAGCGAGGCCGAGGTCCTGATCGGCGGCCCGCGACAGCTGGACCTGCTGCCCCCGTGCTGCGCCGGGGAGCGGATCCCCTGGCCCTCGCCCCTGCGCCCCGCGGTCCCCGGCCTGCTCGCGGCACACGCCCGCCGCCGCATCGCCGTACTGGCCAGCGGGGACCCCATGTTCTACGGCATCGGACGCGCCCTCGCGGAGGAAGCAGGGGAGGCGGGCGCCCTGCGCGTCCTGCCCCACCCCTCCTCCGTCTCCTACGCCGCGGCCCGCCTGGGCTGGCCGCTGGAGGACGTCGAGGTCGTCACGCTCGTCGGCCGGCCCGCCGCCCGTCTCGCCGCCGCCCTGCACGACGGCCGGCGGATCCTCGTCCTCAGCGCGGGCGCCGGCACGCCCGGCGAGGTCGCCGCCCTGCTGCGGGACCGGGGATTCGGGGCGAGCCGGATGCGGGTCCTGGAGCAACTCGGCGGCGCGCGGGAGCGGACGACCGCCGAAGCCACCGCGGACGACTGGCCGGACGCGCGGCCACCCGGGGACCCCCTCAACATCGTCGCCGTCACCTGCCGCCGCGCCCCGGACACCCTGCGCCTCGGAGCGGTGCCCGGCCTCTCGGACGACGCGTACGAGCACGACGGGCAGCTCACCAAGCGGCACGTCCGCGCCGTCACGCTCAGCACCCTCGCCCCCGCCCCCGGCGAGTTGCTCTGGGACATCGGAGGCGGCTCGGGCTCGATCGCCGTCGAGTGGATGCGCACCCACCCTTCGTGCCGCGCGATCACCGTCGAGCGGGACCCGGTGCGCGCCGCGCGCATCATCCGCAACGCCGACCGCCTGGGCGTGCCCGGCCTGCGGGTCGTCACGGGCGCCGCGCCTGCCGCCCTGGCCGAACTGCCCCCGCCCGACGCCGTGTTCGTCGGCGGCGGCCTCACCGCGCCCGGCCTCCTCGACGCCTGCTGGGAGGCCCTGCCGGCCGGTGGGCGGCTGGTCGCCAACACCGTGACCCTGGAGTCAGAGGCGCTCCTCGCCGGCGCCCACCGCCGTCACGGCGGCGAGCTGGTGCGGCTCGCGGTGGCACACGCGGTGCCCGTGGGCGGCTTCACCGGGTGGCGGCAGGCGATGCCGGTGACCCAGTGGGCCGCGCAGAAGACCCTCGACACCCCTTCGGGAGCCAACAGATGACCGTGTACTTCATCGGCGCGGGACCCGGTGCCGCCGATCTGATCACCGTGCGCGGCGCCCGCACCCTCGGGGCCTGCCGGGTCTGCCTCTACGCGGGCAGCCTGGTCCCGCGCGAGCTGCTGGCCGAATGCCCGCCGGACGCGCGGCTGGTGGACACCGCGCAGCTCACCCTGGACGAGATCACCGCCGAAGTGGTCCGCGCCCACGAGGAGGGGCACGACGTGGCGCGACTGCACTCCGGGGACCCGTCGGTGTTCAGCGCGGTCGCCGAGCAGATGCGACGGCTGGACGCGGCCGGAGTGCCCTACGAGGTGGTCCCGGGCGTCCCGGCCTTCGCCGCCGCGGCGGCGGCCCTGAAGCGGGAGCTGACCGTGCCGACCGTCGGCCAGACCGTGATCCTCACCCGTGTCGCCCAGCGTGCCACCGCCATGCCCGAGGGGGAGGACCTGGCCACCCTCGGCCGCAGCGGCGCGCTGATCGTGCTGCACCTGGCCGCCGGCTACGTGGACCGCGTGGTCGACGAACTCCTCCCGCACTACGGCGCCGACTGCCCGGCAGCCGTCGTCGCCTACGCCTCCCGCCCGGACGAGGTGATCATTCGCGGCACCCTCGACGAGATCGCGGGCAAGACGAAGGAGGCCGGGGTGCTGCGCACGGCCGTGATCATGGTCGGGCGGACGCTGGGGGCCGAGGAGTTCCGGGACAGCCACCTCTACTCGGCGGAGCGGGAGCGTCACGTGTGCTGAGCGGCGCTGAGAGGCACCGCCGGAGCCCGGGCCCTCAGGCCACCGAGCTGCGCCCCACCACCGTGCCCGCCCGGTCGACGCAGATCACGTCGACCGCCACCGGCGCACCGCGCAGCACGGCCAGCGCCTCGTCACGAGCGGTCCTGGCGACCAGATCACCGAGCGGCACACCGGCGGCCATGCACGACTGCAGGGCGGCAAGACCGGTGTTGGCCTCGGCCACCTCGGCCCGCAGCGCCTCGTCCGCACCGCCCTGCCCGGCCAGTTCGGCGAGGAAGCCCTTGTCGACCTGGGAACGGCCGGAGTGCAGGTCGAGATGGCCGGCGGCGAGCTTGGACAGCTTGGCGAAGCCACCACAGATCGTCAGACGGTCCACGGGGTGGCGGCGGATGTACTTCAGCACGGCACCCGCGAAGTCGCCCATGTCGAGCAGCGCGTCCTCGGGCAGCCCGTACTCGGCGACGACCGTCTTCTCCGACGTCGAACCGGTGCACCCGGCGACATGCGTACGGCCCGCGGCCCGCGCCACGTCCACACCCCGGCGGATGGAGTCGATCCACGCCGAGCAGGAGTACGGCACCACGATCCCGGTGGTGCCGAGGATGGACAGGCCGCCCAGGATGCCCAGCCGCGGGTTCCACGTGGAGCGGGCGATCTCCTCGCCGTGGTCGACGGAGACGGTGATCTCGACGTCGCCGGTGCCACCGTGCCGAGCGGCGACCTCGGCCACGTGCTCGCGCATCATCCGGCGCGGGACGGGGTTCACGGCGGGCTCGCCGACGGGCAGCGGCAGGCCCGGGCGGGTGATCGTCCCGACCCCGAGCCCCGCCCTGAAGACCACCCCGGATCCGGCGGGCAGCCGCCGTACCGTGGCCCGGACCAGCGCGCCGTGCGTGACATCCGGGTCGTCGCCCGCGTCCTTCACCACACCCGCCATCGCGTATCCGTCGCCCAGTTCCTCGGCCGCCAGCGCGAACGACGGTGTCTGCCCCTTGGGCAGGGTGATCGTCACCGGGTCGGGGTACTCCCCGGTCAGCAGCGCCGTGTACGCGGCCGTCGTGGCCGCCGTCGCACAGGCGCCGGTGGTCCACCCGTGCCGCAGGCCGGTGTGCTCCAGCTGGGCCCTGCGGCCACCCTTCACTTCGCTGCTCATGAACGGACCTGGACTCCCATGCGCGTACTGATACTCGGCGGGACCACGGAAGCCCGCCGCCTTGCCGAACTGCTCCACGACACACCCGGCCTGACCGTGACCAGCTCCCTCGCCGGGCGGGTGGCCGGCCCCCGGCTGCCCCCGGGCGAGGTCAGGATCGGCGGCTTCGGCGGCACGGAGGGGCTGACCGCGTGGCTCGCCGAGCACCGGGTGGACGCACTCATCGACGCCACCCACCCTTTCGCCGGGACGATCAGTTTCCACGCGGCACGTGCCGCCGCCACCGCCCATGTTCCCCTGCTCGCGGTGCGGCGCCCCGGCTGGGTCCCGGTAGCCGGTGACGACTGGCGCGAGGTCGGCTCCCTGGAAGAGGCCGCGACAGTGCTGCCCGCGCTCGGCCGCCGCGTGTTCCTCACCACCGGACGCATGGGCCTGGCCGCCTTCGCCGCCCTGGACGACCTGTGGTTCCTCGTCCGTTCCGTCGACGCGCCCGAGGCCCCCCACCCGCCCCGCATGGAGGTGCTGCTCGACCGTGGCCCCTTCACCCTCGACGGCGAGCGCGAACTGCTGCGCCGCCATCGCGTCGACGTCGTCGTGACGAAGGACAGCGGGGGAGCCGCCACGGCACCGAAGCTCACGGCCGCGCGCGAGGCCGGGCTGCCGGTCGTCGTGGTCCGCCGGCCGCCGGTTCCCGAAGACGTGGAGGTGGTGGGGGAACCGGAAGAAGCGGTCCGGTGGATCAGGAGCCGGCGCGCTTTCCCGGCTGCTGGCTGAAACCTGACGGGAGCTTTGCCGCGCGGGGCTTGTAGCTGCGACAAGTTCGCAGAAGTCTGGAGGTCGCGGCTGAGAACAGCCGATCGCCGACACGTAAGGCCCACGCCTCCATGACCACCGCTCACGCGTCCGCCCGCCCCGCGATGACCCGCAAGGAGTGGACGAGCCTCGGCGGAATGGCCGCGTTCATCCTCGCACTGCACGTCATCGGCTGGTTCACGCTCGTGGTGATCGTCGCCCCGGAGCACTACAGCCTGGGCGAACGGACCTTCGGCATCGGGATCGGCGTCACGGCCTACACCCTGGGTATGCGGCACGCCTTCGACGCCGATCACATCGCCGCCATCGACAACACGACCCGCAAGCTGATGAGCGAGGGCCGACGCCCGCTGTCGGTCGGCTTCTGGTTCTCGCTCGGGCACTCCTCGATCGTCTTCGTGCTCGCCTTCCTGCTCTCCCTCGGCGTGAAGGCACTGGCAGGACCGGTCGCGAACGACGACTCCACCCTGCACGGCCTCGCGGGCTGGATCGGCACCACCGTTTCCGGGACGTTCCTGTACGTCATCGCGATCATCAACCTGGTGATCATGACGGGGATCTGGAAGGTCTTCCGGCAGATGCGCTCGGGCCACTTCGACGAGGCGGCACTCGAGGAGCAGCTCGACAACCGGGGCTTCATGAACCGCATCCTCGGCCGGCTGATGAAGTCGATCACCAAGCCGTGGCAGATGTACCCCCTGGGCCTGCTCTTCGGCCTGGGCTTCGACACGGCCACCGAGATCGCCCTGCTGGTGCTCGCCGGTTCGGGCGCGGCCTCCGGGCTGCCCTGGTACGCGATCCTGTGCCTGCCCGTCCTCTTCGCCGCCGGCATGTCGCTGCTCGACACCATCGACGGCTCGTTCATGAATTTCGCCTACGGCTGGGCGTTCTCCAAGCCGGTCCGCAAGGTCTACTACAACCTCACCGTCACCGGCCTGTCGGTCGCCGTGGCCCTTCTCATCGGCACGATCGAACTGCTCGGCCTGATCGCGGAGAAGGCGGATCTGCACGGCCCGTTCTGGGACTGGGTGTCCGGCCTGGACCTGAACGTCATCGGCTACGTCATCGTCGGGCTGTTCTTCGCCACCTGGGCCGTGGCCCTGGTGGTCTGGAAGGTCGCCCGCATCGAGGAGAAGTGGACGGCGGGCCTGGCGCGGACCGCCTCGGCCCCCGCCTCGGGCCCGATCCCGGCACCCTCCTCGGCCGCTGCCCCGGCCGTTGTTCCGGCCGAGGAGGGCTGACCCGTCGCGCGGCCGCCGCGCTCACGTCTCCGGATACCGCCGAGGGGTCCAGACGATCTCCTCGCCGTTCCCGCGCCGTACCGCCCGCGTCTGCGAGGAGCCGACCAGCAGGATCGTGCGCATGTCGACCTCGGCCGGGTCCAGGTCGGCCAGCCGCACGATCCGGACCCGCTCACCCGAGCCGCCCACGTCCCGTGCCACCACCACTGGGGTGTCCGGTGCCCGGTGCTCCAGCAGCAGTTCACGGGCCTTGCCCACCTGCCAGGTACGGCTGCGGGAACCGGGGTTGTACAGCGCCAGCACCAGGTCCGCCGAGGCGGCCGCGCCCAGCCGCTCGGCGATGACCTCCCACGGCTTGAGCCGGTCGGAGAGCGAGAGGACGGCGTAATCGTGCCCCAGCGGGGCGCCCGCGCGGGCCGCCGCCGCGTTGGCGGCCGTCACACCCGGCAGCACCCGGACCGCGACGTCCGCGTACTCCTTCTGCGAGGCGACCTCCAGAACGGCCGTCGCCATGGCGAAGACGCCCGGGTCGCCGCCCGAGACGACCGCGACCCGCCGCCCGCGCCGGGCCAGATCGAGGGCGAACTCGGCGCGCTCCGACTCGACCCGGTTGTCCGAACCGTGCCGGACCTGCCCGGGACGCCGCGGCACCCGGTCGAGATAGGTCGTGTAGCCGACCAGGTCGTCGGCGGCGGCCAGCGCGCCCCGCGTCTCGGGCGTCAGCCACAGCGGACCGGCCGGCCCGGTCCCGACCACCACGACCTCGCCCCGCTCCCGGGCCTCCGGCCGCTCGGCGTCGACCTGGCTGGGCAGCACGGCCACCGAGAAGTACGGCACCGACTCCGGGTCCACGTCCGCCAGTTCGGCGAGCCGCTCCCCGGCCATGGTGGCCCGCTCGACATAGCGGGCCTCGCCGAGCCGCCCCGAACTCTCCAGCGCGCTCCGCACCTTGGTGAAGGTCCGCCCCAGCTTCATCACCACGGCCACATCCGTCGCGGCGAGCCGTGCGGTCAGCTCCTCCTCCGGCAGCGTGCCCGGCAGGATGGTCAGCACCTCCTCGCCCTCGG
Source organism: Streptomyces sp. NPDC055506 (assembly GCF_053643595.1). Classification (NCBI taxonomy): domain Bacteria; kingdom Bacillati; phylum Actinomycetota; class Actinomycetes; order Kitasatosporales; family Streptomycetaceae; genus Streptomyces; species Streptomyces sp. NPDC055506. The sequence goes on from NZ_JBSHKH010000019.1 coordinate 87,920, forward strand.
CGAGCGGGGTGCCCAGCCGGGCGGCGGCGGCGGACACGGACGTGACGCCGGGGATGACCTCGGTGTCGTAGCGGTCGACCAGCCGCTTGTGCATGTGCATGTAGGAGCCGTAGAAGAGCGGATCGCCCTCGGCGAGGACCGCGACGGTCCGTCCCGCGTCCAGGTGCGCGGCGAGCCGGGCCGACGCCTCGGCGTAGAACTCCTCCATCGCGCCCTTGTAGCCGCCGGGGTGGTCGGTGGTCTCGGTCGTGACCGGGTAGACCAGCCGTTCCTCGATGTGGTCGGCGCGGATGTGCTTCGCCGCGATCGAGCGGGCGATGGAACGACCGTGCCGCGCACTGTGGTACGCGATCACGTCCGCCTCGGCGATGGCCTCCACGGCCCGTACGGTCATCAGGGACGGGTCACCGGGGCCGAGCCCCACCCCGTACAGCTTGCCGCTCACTCTTCCTCACTCGCGATCGCGTTGAGCGCGGCGGCCGCGATGGCACTGCCCCCGCGACGGCCGCGCACCACCAGGTGCTCCAGCCCCGACGGATGCGCGGCCAGGGCGTCCTTGGACTCGGCGGCCCCGACGAAACCGACCGGGACACCGATGACCGCGGCCGGCCGGGGTGCCCCCTCGTCGATCATCTCCAGCAGCCGGAACAGGGCGGTGTGCGCGTTGCCCAC
>NZ_JBSHKH010000020.1:0-83448 GCF_053643595.1 Streptomyces sp. NPDC055506
GGCCCGGAGGGGCCGGGAGCCGGGGGTGGAGCGGCCGAAGCCGCCGCCGCGCTGGGCCGAACCGGTCTTCCCGCAGCGGACGTAGCGCCCCGGCGTCAGCTCCCGCTCTCGGAGCGGACCTCGCCTCGGCGTCGCACGTGCCGTGCCAGCAGGGCCCCGGCGAATCCGGTCACAAGCCCCCAGGGGACGGCCAGGGCGACGGCACCCCACAGCCGGGGTCTGAGGAAGAGTTCGCCCCCGAGACTCCCGCCCAGGTCGCCGATGCCGAGCACGGACAGGCCGTAGTGCGCGGAGATGCGTCCCACGAGGCAGATCATGAACACCGTGAGCATGAGGGCGACCGCCATGTGCACGGCGTGCTGCCAGGCCCGGACCCGGGCCGGTGACCGGGCCGCCATCACGAACGCGGCGGCCAGCAGCAGCACCACGTCGACGGCCAGCAGCCACCACACCCGGCCGTCGTGCTCGGAGAGCGTGCGCAGGTTCAGCTCCGAGATGTCCGGAGTGCGCAGCACCTCGTCGAGCACCTGCGGCATGGGCAGCCCGAACGGCCCCTCCACGCGGCCCGTCCAGGTCGCGCCGAGGCCGATGGTCAGCGCCAGCCACACCAGGTTGGGCATGCCGAGCAGAATCACGGCGAACGTCTCCGTCGCGTGGCCCCGTGTCGCCGCGACGACCAGCGCGATGACCACACCGATGGCGACGTAGGCGAGCAGCAGCGCGACCATCGCGTACGCGGCCGGACGCACCGACGCCTGGAAGCGCAGCAGCCCGGCCGGCAGCGGGGCGCCGCGCGACACCAGCAGGGCCAGCACCAGCACACCGGCCAGCCAGACCAGGCCGACGAACACGGACAGCGGAACGTCGGTGGTGAAACCGATCTTCGGCGAGGCGCCGAACAGGTCGCCGAGTTCCCCCAGCTGCTCGTCGCCGAGGGAGAGATCGAACGTGTGGCGGGCGGCGAGGGTCACGCCGATCAGCGCGAGCAGCCACAGGACCGCGATCCTGGCGGCCCAGCCGGCCAGTTCCGCGGTGCCGGCGACCGCGCGATGGCGCAGCGGCCGCAGGAAGCCCCAGGCGATCACCAACGCCCCGGTGAGCGTGACGGACAGCGGGATCACGGTCAGTCCCGCCTGGGTGTCGGCGAAGTCACCGGCGCTCCCGGAGAGCTTCACCGTGCCCCCGAAGGCGGTGACCACGGTCGCCATGACGACCGGACCGAACGCGCCGTCCGGAAGGTCTGCGGCCCCGGCGGCCCACAGGCCGAGCGTGGCCACCAGCGCCATGGCGAGCAGCCCGCCGAGCACCGTGACGAGGGCGTGCACCCAGCCGTGGCGGGCGACGGCCCGCGCGCCGGAGGTACGTGCCTGGCCGGAGGAGGTGCGCGAACTCACGCTGCCACGCTAAGCAGCGCCCGCGCCGGGCGCCCGTCGGGAGGTCCGTCCGCGTCGGCTTGCGAGCCGGACGGGGCCGGGGCACACAATGAACTCGTAGTGGAAGAAGCGGTATATACCAGGACTGATCGCCTCGGGTGTGCGAAGGCCGCACAGAACCCACGTGGGAAGAAGAGCTCGTGAGCGTCGAACCGCCGTCGTCCGGTCGCCCCACAGGACCTCCCTCGGGCCCGCTGTCGGGTCCCTCCCAGCCGCCCTCGGGGGGCGGCGCGCCGCCCCCCGAGCCACCGAGCGGGGGTGGTGGTGAACCGCCGGAGCCCCGCCGCCCGTGGTGGGGCTCCGTCCCTCGTGTCGCGCTCATCGCCGGCGCGGTCGTGGCCGCCGTGGTCCTGGCCGTGGTGTTCACCCGCCCCGACGGCGGCACGGGCGCGTCAGACGGAGGTACCAGTACCTCCGACAGCGATGTCCTGCTGCAGCCCGCGGCCGACACCGGCCCTGACCCGTTCACCGACTCGACGGCCAAGGAGGGTTCCGCCCCGTCGGTCACGCCGACGCCCGCCGGATCGGCCTCCCCGAACGCCGTCCGGGCCGTACGGGGCGGGGCGCCCGGCCTGTACGGCGGCACCCGCAACGTCGCCAGCTGCGATGTGGAGAAGCAGATCACGTACCTCAAGCAGGCCCCGGACAAGCAGCGCGCGTTCGCCTCCGTCCAGCGCATCGAGCCGTCCGAGGTCCCGGCCTACCTGCGCTCGCTCACCCCCGTGCAACTGCGTATGGACACCTGGGTCACCAACCACGGCTACAAGAACGGCCGCCCCACGCAGTACCAGGCCGTCCTCCAGGCCGGCACGGCCGTGCTCGTCGACGACCGCGGCGTGCCCCGGGTGCGCTGCGCGTGCGGCAACCCGCTGACCCCGCCGGTCTCCCAGCAGGGCAAGACGACCGGGGACAAGTGGGCGGGGTACAAGGCGTCGGACGTCGTCGCGGTCAAGCCCGCCGAGGAGCCGATCGACGTCTTCGTGATGTGCGAGCCCGACGGCGAGTGGTTCAAGCGCGACAAGGGCGACACGGGCGAGAACGACCGCAGGACGGCTCCGCCGAGCAAGCCCACCCCGTCGGCGACCGTCACCACGCCGACCGGCTCGACCTCGTCAGAGCCGACCACGAGCGAACCGCCGACCACGGAGACGACTTCCGGACCGACGACGGACGAATCGCCGCCTGCGGACGACTCACCGCCCCCGCCCGCGAACGACACAGGCCAGGACACCGGGGGCGGCGCGACGGACCAGGCCCCGGCTTCCTGAGTCATCCGGCGCGGACCACCAGGGCGTAGTCCCCGAGCCCGAGCAGCCGGTCGGCAGGCACATCGCCCTGGGCGGTGACGACCGCCTCGATGCGGCCGGTGTCCGGTTCGAACGCGACGTCCTGGACCGTGCCGAGCCAGTCGCCCGTCTCGGTGAGGATCCTGAGGCCCGGCAGCTCGTGGTGCGAGGGCACCTCGGCCGGGGCGGCGGCGGAGCGGACGAGCACGGCGTCGGGGCCGAGCGCGTGCAGGGCACCCCAGGCCAGCACGGTCTCCTTGCGGGAGTGCCGGCCCCGCACCCGGACATGCGTGACCACACCGGCCGCCGCGTCGACCGTCAGCGACCGCACGACGCCGAGCTCCTCCGCCTCGGCCAGGGTCAGCACCGGCAGTCCGCGCGCCTGCGAGAACAGCATCATGACGGCGTCCCCTCGTGCCCCTCCTGGAAGGCGCCCACCCGGGCGACGAAGGCAGGCAGGTCGTCGGCGACGTAGCGGGTGGCGTCCGCCGGGATGACCAGGGCGCGGCCGGACACCGCGAGCGTCTCGCCGCGCGGTACGTACACCCGGTGCCGACGCCGCCGGGAGGCCCGCACCAGTTCCTTGGCCGCGGCGATCCGGAAGCCCACGACCCGGCCGCTGGTACCGCCCTCGACGACCACGTCGAGCACCGTGCCCACCTCTGCGCCCTCGTCGGTCAGCACCTTGGCGTGCAGGACCCGGCCCTGCTGGGCCTCACGGCGTGCCACCACGACGGGCGTGTCCGCCAGGGCACCGGCATCGACGATCATGACCGCGTACGGGCCCAGCGCGTGCACCGCCGGCCAGGGCAGGCTCTGCTTCATCGGCCCCGACAGCAGGCCGCGGCCGCTGAGCGTGAAGCCGGTGATACGCCCGGCCGCGGCGTCGAAGACGGTGTCCTTGATCTGCGCGACGGCGTCGCCGCCCAGGGTGACCACCGGCAGGGTCGTCAGGCTCCGTGCCGCCATCAGCTGGTTCATCGCAGACCCTTCCCGCCGGGCCGGCGCCGCACCGCGATGACCGTGCCCGACCGCCGGCCGGCCTGCACGGCGAGCGTCACCACGGCGATGCCCGCGAGCGCCGCGACCACCACGACCAGCCATATCCACCAGGCCACCGCACACCTCCGGCGATCCGGCCCGGCCGCCCTCGACCGGTCCTGATTCCTTCCGAGTGCCCCGCGCGCGGGGGACAATGCCCAGGGCACGGGACGGGCCGAAACGTGTCAGGACTGCGAAGCCCGGCTCGGGGTACGAGCACTGGTGCAGAGCGTCCGGCCAGTCCGGCTTCTTCCCAGAAAGAAACAAATGATCGACCACCTGGACGGGGCAGTGATACCGACTGGTTTCGACGTGCCCGTTGAACCGCTGAGGCGGGCGGCACACTACTCGGGCGAGCAGGGATGCATCGCCGAGGCGCGGTCCTTCGCCGCGCTCTTCCTCGACCAGCTCCGGACCGAGTGGTGCGCGAGCATCGACGACCGGGCCGACGGGGCGGTGCAGCTCGTGGTCAGTGAGCTGGTTACCAACGCCGACCGGCACAGCAACGGGCCGTACATCCTGGAACTCGTCGGCACGGACACCGCTGTGACCGTTGCGGTCTACGACAGCAGCTCGGCCCTGCCCCGCATCTTCCCGCGCAACCCGGAGCGCGTCGGCCGGCACGGCCTGGAGATCGTCCACGCGCTCGCGGAGCAGGTCAGCGTGGAGCGGGTCCCGGTGGGCAAGCGCGTGCGCGCCGTGCTGCCGCTCGCCGAAGCCACCGGTGCCTGAGCCCTCCGTCTTGGCCGCCCGTCTGAGCCGTCTGTTTGAACGTGCGGATGAGGCGTCCGGATGAGGCGTCCCTCCCCGGGGGTTGCTCCTGCTGCTGTGCCGTGTGAGCCGACACGGTCGCGGGTGCCGTCCCCTCCCGCATGGGGGACAGCACCCGCTGGTCGCCGTATGCCCGGACCGCCCGGCGTCTGCGTCAGGCGCAGCCGAGCTCGCCCAGCATGCCCTCGCGCAGCCGGGTGATGATCCGCTTGATCAGGCGCGAGACGTGCATCTGCGAGCAGCCGAGCTCCTCGCCGATCTCAGCCTGGGTGGCCTCCTCCACGAACCGCATGTGGATGATCTGCCGGTCGCGCTCGCTGAGCTCCGCCATGAGCGGCGCGAGCGAGTGGAAGTCCTCGACGAGCCGCAGCCCGTCCTCCTCGACGCCGATGAAGTCGGCCAGGACCGCCTCGCCGCCCTCCGGCCCGTCGCCGGTGAGCGCGGCGTCCAGCGACGACGAGTTGTACCCGTTCGCTGCGATCTGTCCCTCGACGACCTCGTTCTCGGAGATGTTCATCAGCGTGGCCAGCTCGGCGACGGTCGGCTCGCGGTCCAGCCGGCTGGCGAGTTCCTCGCGGGCCTTGGCCAGTTCCACGCGCAGCTCCTGCAGCCGGCGCGGCACATGCACCGCCCAGGTCGTGTCCCGGAAGAACCGCTTGATCTCACCGACGATGTACGGCAGCGCGAAGGAGGTGAACTCGACCTCGCGCGACAGCTCGAACCGGTCGATGGCCTTGATCAGGCCGATCATGCCGGTCTGGACGATGTCCTCCATGTCGTCGCCGCGGCCACGGAAACGGCCGGCCGCGAACCGCACGAGCGACATGTTCATCTCGATCAGCGTGTTGCGCGCGTACTGGTATTCGTGCGTGCCCTCTTCGAGTTCCGTCAGACGCTGGAAGAACTGGCGGGACAGCGCCCTGGCGTCCCGCGGGGCAACGGACCGCGGGTCCACGACCGGCAGTGCTCCGTCACCCGTCCCGGCCTCGGCGTTCTCCCCGGCGACCTCTGCCTTCGACCGGATCACGGCGGTCTCCATTACCTCTCCCCACGAAGTCACGGCTGCATCTGCCTAGGTCCTTCCGGGTTGCGGGTACCCGGGGAGGCGCCACACATGCCCGCGAATACCGTGCGGCGGAAAATCGATGGAGCACGGCATTCCGGTCCGTCCATGCTCACCCATTCGGCCGACAGCGGGCAAGAGTCGTGCCCCGCCCGTGATTCCACCCAGGGCGCAACGCCGATCCCTTCCCTCCGCGTCCGGTGCTCCTAGGCTGGACAGGTGACCAACCACGTGCCGAACGAAGCCCGCGTCATCCCGCTGCGCCCGCACGGCGCGAGCCCCCCGGCCCCCGCCGTGAAGGAGCCGCTCTGGCGCGACCTGGTCGGCGACGTCCTGCGCCGTGAACGCCTCGCCCAGGAGCGCACGTTGAAGGACGTCGCCGACGAGGCACGGATCTCCATGCCGTATCTGTCGGAGGTCGAGCGCGGCCGCAAGGAGGCCTCCTCGGAGGTCCTCGCGGCCGCCGCCCGCGCCCTCGGGCTGGGCCTCGGCGACCTGTTGTCGAGGACGCAGGGCGAACTGACCCGCGTCACCTCGCGGTACACGGGCAGTGCGAGCCGCCGCGGGGCGGCGTCCCCGTCGTCGTACGACGGAATGTGCCTGGCCGCCTGAGTCCGTCTGCCGGCCGGCGCCTCAGACCCGCACGAGGCGCCGGCTGAGCACCTCGTCGGCCAGCCCGTAGCCCACCGCCTCCTGCGCGGTGAACACCTTGTCGCGGTCCATGTCGGCCCGCAGGGTCGCCACCTCGTGGTGGGTGTGCCGCGCCAGCACCTCCTCGACCTGGGCGCGGATCCGCACCATCTCCCTGGCCTGGAGGGCCAGGTCGGAGACCATGCCGCGCTGTCCTCCGCTCGCCGGCTGGCCGAGCAGCACGCGCGCGTGCTCCAGCACGAACCGCCGTCCGGGGTCCCCGCCGGCCAGCAGCACGGCCGCCGTGGAGGCCGCCTGTCCGACACAGAACGTCGAGATCGGCGCCCGCACGTACGACATCGTGTCGTAGATGGCCATGAGCGAAGTGAACGAGCCCCCGGGCGAGTTGAGGTAGATCGCGATCTCGCTCTCCGGGGACGAGGACTCCAAGTGGAGGAGCTGCGCGATGACGACGTTGGCGACGCCGTCGTCGATCTCCGTGCCGAGGAAGATGATCCGCTCGGACAGCAACCGGCTGAACACGTCGTAGGACCGCTCGCCCTGCGGGGTGCGCTCGACGACGTTCGGAATCGTGTAGCTCCCCATCACTGCAGCCCCATCCTGCGCCGGCCGGCCGTCGGGCGGACGTCCGCGAGGGACTCCACGACCCGGTCGACCATGCCGTACTCCCTGGCCTCCTCGGCCGTGAACCAGCGGTCCCGGTCGCCGTCCCGGGAGATCGTCTCCTCGCTCTGTCCGGTGTGCTCCGCCGTGATCCGTTCGATGGTCCGCTTGGTGAACTCCAGGTTCTCCGCCTGGATCTCGATGTCGGCGGTGGTGCCGCCGATCCCCGCCGACGGCTGGTGCATCATGATCCGCGCGTTGGGCAGGGCGTAGCGTTTGCCGGGTGCGCCGACGCTGAGCAGGAACTGGCCCATGCTCGCGGCGAAGCCCATGGCCAGCGTGGAGACGTCGTTGGGGACGAGCCGCATGGTGTCGTAGATGGCGAGTCCCGCGTGCACGGCCCCGCCGGGGCTGTTGATGTACAGGCTGATGTCGGTGCGCGGGTCCTCGGCGGACAGGATCAGCAGCTGAGCGCAGACCCGGTTCGCGGAGACCTCGTCGACCTGGGTGCCCAGCAGCACGATGCGCTGCGCGAGCAACTGGGCGGCCAGTTGGTCGTCGAACCGGGTCGGAGGGGTGTCGCCCTCCTCCGCCCGTGGGGCGAGATTCGTGAGTGGAGTCATCGGTTCTCCTCGTGGTCGGGGATGCCCTCGACTCCACTCTTGACCTCGGATGATGCCGTTGTACGGATTCTCTGCCCGCGGCAGATTCGCCACGGGCAGAGCGGGCGTCTGAACTTGCCGGCCGGCCGACCGATGAGTTCCGGGGCGGAAGCCGGTCGACAGTGGTGACAGCGTTCCACGCGCCCAGGAGGACTCATGACCACCGACGGTTTCACCACGTGTCTCTGGTTCGACGGCCAGGCCGAAGAGGCCGCCCACCTCTACGTCTCCATCTTCAAGAACTCCAGCATCGGCAAGGTCGCCCGCTACCCCGAGGGTGCGCTCCAGCCCGCCGGCGGCGTCATGACCGTCGAGTTCACCGCTAACGGCCACAAGTTCCTCGCGCTCAACGGCGGCCCCCAGTTCAAGTTCACCGAGGCGGTCTCCTTCATGATCTTCTGCGCGGACCAGGAGGAGATCGACTACTACTGGACGAAGCTCACCGAGAACGGCGGCGAGCCCGGTCCCTGCGGCTGGCTCAAGGACAAGTACGGCGTGTCCTGGCAGGTGGTCCCCGACCGGCTCCAGGACATGATCACCGACCCGGACCCGGCGAAGGTGGCCCGTGTGACCACGGCGTTCATGGCCATGAGCAAGTTCGACATCGCGACCCTGGACAAGGCCTACGCAGGCGAGTGAGGTGCCCCCCTCCGGTCGAGGGGCAGGACCCTGCCTGCCCCTAAGGGGTCCTTTCACTATGCCCGTCCGGGTCGCGCGGCCTGGCACCGCACCTCGCCGCGTTGCCGAAACGCCCGCGTGGCTCCGCCACGAGGGCGCTCCGGCGCCTTGCGATGCACGGCACCAGACCACGCGCCCTGATCGGACGCTCATAGTGAAAGGACCCCTAAGCCCTCTCGGCCAGAATCTCCCGGATCACATGCCGGGAGTTCTCCGCGACCGGGGGGTTCGTGTCCCAGTAGTACGGCAGCGCGATCACCGCGATCGACAGCGCCCAGCCCCGGCCCCTTGCCCACTCGGCCTCACCGGCGCCCGCGGCCTCGCGGAAGACGCCACGGACCTCGGCGGGCAGCACGCACCAGGCGCTGATGAGGTCGACGGCGGGATCTCCCACCCCCACCGTGCCGAAGTCGATCACGGCGCTCAGCCGTCCGCCCGTGACCAGCAGGTTCCCGGCCATCAGATCACCGTGCGCCCAGACCGGCGGCCCGGCGTACTCCGGGGCGCGCAGGGCCTGTTCCCACACCTCCGACACCGCTGCGGTGTCGACCCGCCCCGCCAGCTGTTCGAGGGCCTCGCGCATGAAGCGGTCCCGGGCGGCCAGGGGCACTCCCCGGTAACCGGTCGGGCCCTCCGCCGGGTCGATCCGCCGCAGGGCCGCGACGTAGGCGCCCAGGTCCTCGGCGAGCGGCCCCGGCTCATCGAGGGCGCCGGGCACCGGGTTGCGCCCGTCCAGCCACCCGTACACGGACCAGGGCCACGGGAACCCGGCGCCGGGCCCGCCCCGTCCGAGGGGTTCGGGCGAGGCGGCGGGCAGGCCCGGGCCCAGCCGGGGCAGCCAGCGCAGCTCGTGCGTGATGGCATCGACGGCGCGGGGATGCCGGGGGAGCCGCACGACCTTGTCCGCGCCGAGGCGGAACATGGCGTTCTCGGTCCCGGACGACTCCAGACGCCGCAGGGGCAGCCCCGCCCACCGCGGGAACTGTTCCGCGACCAGCCGGGCGACGAGCGGCACATCGACGTCCCGCTCGTCCTCATGCATTCGCACAGCGCACATGACGCCCATTCGAGCGGTCAGTCCACCGACTGTCGAATGGTTTTGGTGATTTCCCGGGCGATGCGCAGGATGCCGGGCGAACGCACCGGGCAGGGCTTCGGCGTGGACGTCGTGGGGGCCAGGCAGAAGTGCAGGTAGTCGTCGTCCCGGTGCAGGGCCGTCCGGTCGCGGCCGGGCTGGGTGCAGTAGTCGGGGTGGGCCCGCTCGTAGGCCGTGCAGGGCAGGTGCTGCGTCCATGTGTAGCGGTCCGAGCCGGGGCTCACCGCCCCACCGGCGTCGGCGACGATGCCGTCCGAGCCGGCGGCCAGCCGCTCGTACAGCCCGTTGACGCGCCGCACCCGGTCGGGAGTGATCGGGTCCGGGCCCTGGAGCACCCACACGATCCGCGGCCGGCGCGCCCCGCCGGCCGTCGCGATCTGCTCGACGAGCCGGCGCGCGTCGGCCTCGTACCGCTCGAAGTACCGCTCCCGCGAACCGTCGTACGTGATCTTGTCCATGCACCAGGTGAAGTCCCAGGCGTTGCCCCAGAACTGCAGCACCACGAAGTCCGGCCGCAGCGACCGCACCAGGGCGGCCGCCTTGTCGCGTGCCGGTACGAGCGATCGCTCCGCCGTGCCCTCCAGGTAGTCGCACAGGGTGGTGCCCGAGTAGGGGGCGCTCGTGTACGTCGCCCGCAGGTCCCGGCGCAGCTCCTGGCCGAGGACCTTCTGGTTCTCCATGGCCAGCGAGTCGCCCAGGTACAGCACGCGGGGCGCCTTGGCGGGGGCGCGGGGGCTGGGTGAGGCCGGGGCCCGCTGGTGCTGCGTCGTGGACACCTCCGGCGCGGACGGCGGGGACCCGCCAGGTCCGGACGACGGATCCCCGCACGCCCCGAGCAGCAGCCCGGCCAGCAGGACACCCACGATCCACGGTCCGCGCATACGGCAACTCCCGCCCCGGCCGGTGAAACGGGTCCCCAGGCAAGCACAACCGGACCCGGGGCGGAAGACGCGCGTCGGCCACGAGGTGCCCGTGGCCGACGATATGACGACCGGTCAGACGCGGTCGGCCGCGATCATCAGGTACTGGAAGCTGCCGTTCTTGTACGCGGTCAGGAACGTGTCCTCGATGCCCGTGACGAGATGGTCGGCCCGCTTGCGGAGCTCCCAGTAGGGGATGGCCGTGTCGGTGAGGTCCTGCACATGGACGGGGACCAGCCGGTTGCGGGCCATCGCCCTGAAGTACTCCGACCGCGGATGGATGTCGCAGATGTAGTGGGCGTTGATCAGGGACACCTCGCGGGAGGCCCGCCCGTAGGTGTCGTTGTAGCAGCCGGTGATCACCACGTAGCGTCCGCCGCGGCGCAGCAGCCGGGCGTGCTCGGCGAACAGCAGGTCCAGCTCCACGTACATGGTCGACTCGTTGTTCCACGACGCCGCGAACGCGCCCGACGGGAAGCCCGTGTCGAGCATGTTCCGGCAGTGGTAGCGGACCTTGCCGTCGATGCCGCGCTGCCGGGCCTGCTCGTTCGCGAAGTCCGCCTGCTTGGCCGAGAGCGTCACGCCGTCGGCGCGGCAGCCGTACCGCAGGTTCGCCACGACGCTGCCGCCGCCGCGTCCGCAGCCGGCGTCGAAGACGCGATCGGCCGGGGAGAGGGGGCCGAGGTAGGTGGCGAGCAGTTCCGCCTGGGCGTGCTCCAGGCGGTGCAGTTCGGAGGTGACCCGCTCGCGGAGCAGCGCCGGGTCGGGCTCGTCGAGGACGGACCAGTCGGCGTCTCCGACGCCGTAGTGATGGTGGTACAGGTCGTCGATCTTCCCCAGTTCGAGGTTGACCGGGTTCTCCTCGGCGTTCCAGTAGTCGGCCACGCGGGTCTGGTACGTCGACTGGGCGGCGGACGGGGACGGCAGTGCTGCTGCGGTGGTGGCGTCGGCGGTGGTGGTCAAGGACGGCTCCTCGTGCTTCTCGCGTGACGTCAGGGGATCGTGCTCTACCAGTAGTCGGGCAGGTGGTAGCGGTGGGTATTGGTGGCGTGCCACTCGTGGTTGCCGGACACCCAGGCGGCAAGGCTCCGGGCGTAGCGCGCGACGAGCGGCGAGGCGGCGGACAGGACCGCGGACTCCTCCTCGAAGGCGTCCATGATCTGGTTGTGGATCTCGACGGCCTTCAGATAGGCGGCCTTGAGTCCGCACTGTTCGTCGGCGGCGATGACGAGCGGCAGGTTGAAGTGGTCCGGTTCGGCCGCCAGCTCCTTGGTGAAGGAGTACAGGTCGTTGACGATCGTGGTGGCGTTGCACGCGAGCGCCGTGATCCGCTGGATCTCCGGCCGGGCGTAGACCGCCTCGGGCAGTTCGTAGCCGTCCACGGCGTCGACGATCGACAGGCAGGGGCGGAAGTTGTTGAACTGCCGCATCACCAGGTACTCCCAGACGCGCGGCACGTACCGCGTCTCCGCCCAGGCGGCCTCGGCGACGTACCCGAGGTGCAGCCGGGCGATGTCGTGCACGAACCGGTCGGTCTGGCTGGGCGTGGCGAACCCGGCGTAGTCCCGCAGCGCACGGTGGTACGAACGCAACGGCCCGTCGGCGGTCAGCCCTCGGCGCCACTCCTCCTCCGCCTCCGGTGGGCCGTGGAAGGGGTCGAGTGCCGACTGGGCGATGACCAGCCGTCCGCCGAGCCCCCGGGAGGACCCGCCCCGGTCCTCGTCCTCGGAGCAGTAGCAGCTGTCGACGAGGTTCTCCGCCAGCAGCAGCTCGCCTGCGACGGTGAGGCGGTCCAGATCGGCGGCGCCGGGATGCTGGAGCACCACGGCCCGGCCGAACTGGAACCCCGCGAAGTCCCCCGTCCAGGACGGCGGAAACAGATCGAGCCCGTGCGCCCAGGCCTCCAGCCTCCGGTCGACCTCCTCGACCTTCTCGGGATCGGCGGGCACGGCGGCCCGATACCGAAGCCCGGGCACGGGACCACCACGCCGGGCCCGTCCGTTGCGGGGGAGGCTCGGGGGGCCGGGTGGGGTGCGGCGGGGGACGGGTCGGGCCGTAGCACTCGGAGGTGCGGGGGGCGCGGAGCTCGAAGGGCTCGGGGTCGGGAAGCTGAGTGTCGGTGGGGCGGGAGGGCGGAAGGCCGGGCGGGCTGCGGAGCCCGGGGTGATCGCGGAGCCCTGGGGCAGTGGCGCCGGCGCAGGAGACCTCGGGGCCGGTCGGGCTGAGAATCCGAAGTCCGGCGGGGACGGAGGCCGGAAGACCGCCCGGTGTGCGGAACTCGGTGGGGTCGGAGACCCTGCATCCGGCAGGCCGGGTTGGGGCGCGGAGTTCGAGGGCGGTGGGGCCGGAAGGCCGGGCGTCGGGTGGGGATCCGGTGCGGAGGACCGGTCGGTGTCGGCGGCGGGGGGCTGCGAGCCCGGGGACGAAGGAATGTTCATCGGCGTACTCGAGTCCACCCCGTCAGCCGGCCGTCCGGCCGATCTGGACGTTCTCCAGGACGCCCGCGGCGTCGGGCACCAGGATGGCCATCGAGTAGTACGCGGTGACCAGGTAGCGGATGATCGCCATCTCGTCGACGCCCATGAACCGTACGTTCAGGCCGGGCTGGTACTCCTCCGGGATACCGGTCTGGAACAGCCCGACGACCCCCTGGTCGGCCTCGCCGGTGCGCAGCGCGATGATGCTGCTGGTGTGGTGGTCGTTGACCGGGATCTTGCCGCACGGGAAGAACGGCACACCCCGCCAGGCGGGTACCTCGTGCCCGTCGACGTTCGCCGTGCCGGGCACCAGCCCGCGCTTGTTGCACTGCCGGAAGAACGCCGCGATCGCCTTGGGATGAGCCAGGAACATCCGGGTCTTGCGCCGCATCGACAACAGCTCGTCCATGTCGTCCGGGGTCGGCGGCCCCGAGAAGGTGCTGATGCGCTGGCTGTAGTCGATGTTGTGCAGCAGCCCGAACTCGCGGTTGTTGACCAGCTCCCACTCCTGCCGCTCACGGATCTCCTCGATGGTCAGCCGGAGCTGCTGCTCGGTCTGGTCCATCGGGTCGTTGTAGAGGTCGGCGACCCGGGAGTGGACCCGCAATACGGTCTGCGTCAGCGACAACTCGTACTCGCGCGGGGTGAGTTCGTAGTCGACGAAGCCGCCGGACAGCACCGGCTCGCCCACGTGCCCGGCCTGCACCGGCACATCCGCCTCGCCCTTGCGGTTCATGGGCTTGCTCTGCTGCTCCGCATAGGCCTGCAGATGGGCCGCGAGGGAGGGAACACGGTCCGTGTACTCCCGGAGGGCGTCCCAGGACAGCACCAGCACGACGCCCGAGGTCTCCGCCCGTACGGACGTCAGCCACAGCGGATCGGCCCGTCCCACGGCCTCGTCACCGAGCCCCTCGCCGTCCGTGACGACCCCGATGACCTCCTCCTCGCCGTACTTGCCGGCGGCGTACCGGGTGAAACGGCCGTGCACGATCAGATAGGCCTCGGTGACGGGCTGGCCGGCCTCGAAGAGCACCTCGCCGACGCGCACCTCACGGACCTCGAAGCGCGACGCGATCTGCTTCAGCACCTCGCCGTCGCAGTAGCCGCGCAGCACGGGCAGTTCGGTGAGCGTCTGGGGGATGACCCTGATGTCGTCCGCGCCGTTCTGCTCGAACTGCACCCGGCCCCGGCCGAGACGCAAGGTCAGACGCCGGTTGACCCGGTAGGCACCGCCCCTGATGTCGACCCACGGCAGCATCTTGAGCAGCCAGCGCGACGTGATGGCCTGCATCTGCGGCACGGACTTGGTGGTGGTGGCGAGCTGGCGCGCCGCCTGCGTGCTGAGACTGGTGAGCCGATCCTCGGCCGCGCCGGGGCCTGCGGCGGGGTCGGGGGCGGGGTCTTCGGTGGCGGGGCCGGTGGTGCTTTCGGGGGCGGACACATTCCCTCCCTGGGATCGAACGGGGTGTTCGCTGAGTGAGCGGGGCGGAGTCCCTGCTGAGCAGGGGGGCATGGGACACGGGTGCGCCCTGTTCCGCCCCGGGCCTGAGCGGAGTGGTCGGCTGGGACGGATGGAGTGGTGGCAGGGACGGTGGGGGTGGCCGGCGAAGGCGGCGGTCTCGTGGCGCCGGTGAGCCGGACGAGCCGCGAGGCATAGCCAAACAGCGGCAGAGGCGGCCGGATAACCGCGTGAAGGGGGCGGCTTCTCGCGCCGGAGGTGGCAAACCCACGATGGGGGCGGAGGACGAGCGGGCGTGTGCCCTCACGCCGCTCGCCGACCCGGCCGCGCCCCGCGCACAGGGTGCACGGACGCCGCGAATCGCCCCAGTCACCGCCCGTACCGCTCCGGCGCACACCCCTTGGTGACTCGCGCGCCGATACCCTCACACCCAGTCGTTCACCAGCACCGCCGCCCCGTCGAACCGCCCCGCCTTCAGGTCCCCGAGCGCCTCCGCGGCCCGCGACAGCGGGTAGGGACGCGTGGTCGCGCGGACGCCGTAGCGGGCCGCCAGTGCCAGGAACTCCCGGCCGTCCGCGCGCGTGTTGGACGCGACGCTGCGCACCTGCTTCTCGTAGAACAGCTCGGTCTCGTAGTGCAGGGGAGGCGTGTCGGTGAGATGGATGCCGGCGATGGCGAGGACGCCGCCCCGGTCGAGGGCGCGCAGGGCGACCGGGACCAGTTCGCCGGCCGGGGCGAAGAGGATCGCGCTGTCCAGCGGCTCCGGCGGCCTCGCGTAGGCGTCCTGTGCGGAGGCCGCGCCCAGCTCCAGCGCCAGCCGCCGCGCGGCCGCACCACGCGTCATGACGTGCACCACGGCGCCCTCGGCCAGGGCCACCTGCGCGCACAGATGGGCACTGCCCCCGAAGCCGTACAGCCCCAGCCTCCCGCCGGGCGGCAGCGCGGCCCGCCGCAGCGCGCGGTGGCCGATGATGCCCGCGCACAGGAAGGGCGCCAGCGCCACGTCCGGCACCCCGACCGGCACCCGATAGGCGAACGCGGCCGGTACGGTCGTGTACTCCGCGTAGCCGCCGTCGGCGTACCAGCCCGTGTACTCGGACGCGGGACAGAGGTTCTCCGCGCCGCGAGCGCAGTACGCGCAGTCGCCGTCCGTGCGGCGCAGCCAGGCCACACCGACCCGGTCACCCACCGCGAAGCCGCGCACCGCCGCACCCGCCCCGGCCACCGCCCCGACGACCTCGTGACCGGGCGTGACTCCCACCCGGCGCACGGACAGATCGCCCTCGGCGACATGCAGATCGGTACGGCACACTCCGCAGGCGCGCACCCGCACCAGCAACTCGTCGTCCGCGGGCACCGGCACCGGTTTCTCCACCAGCCGGAGCGACCCCTCCTCGACCGGCCCGGGCCGCTCCACCGACCACGCGCGCATCGTCCCGTCCGCCATACCGCTCCCCGTCCTGCCGAGGGCTCCCGCCCAGTGTGCGGCGGAACCGACTGTTCGGCGCGCGGGCCGCCCCGAGGGTGACTAGCGTGAGGAAACGGACCATCCACCCATCCGGAGAGGGTCGCAGCCATGGCCGTGCAACCTGAAGGAGCCCCTTGCTGGGCCGACGCGACGTTCAGTGACCTCGAAGGGGCCAAGAACTTCTACGGAGACGTCCTCGGCTGGACCTTCGCCGAGGCGTCGGCGGAGTACGGCGACTACACCCAGGCCTACGCGAACGGCAAGGCGGTCGCCGCCGTCGTCCCGCCCATGCCCGGCCAGCCGGAGGCCCCCTCGCAGTGGTGCCTGTACCTCGCCGCCCGGGACACCGCCGCCACCGCCGCCCGGATCCGCGACAACGGCGGCGAGGTGCTGATGGAGCCGATGCAGGTCGGCGACTTCGGCACCATGTGCCTGGCCCGGGACCCGGGCGGTGTCGTCTTCGGCGTCTGGCAGGCCGGCACCCACGAGGGCTTCGAGGTGATGGCCGAACCGGGCGCCTACGCCTGGGCGGAGGTCTTCACCCGCGAGCCGGAGAAGTCCGACGCGTTCTTCCCCGCCGTCTTCTCCTACCGGCAGCGGGACATGGAGGACGGTGAGATGGACTTCCGCATCTACGACCTCGGCGAACGCAGTGTGCTGGGCCGGATGAAGATGACGGAGGAATTCCCGCCCGAGGTGCCGCCGTACATCAACGTCTACTTCACCGTCGAGGACTGCGACGAAGCCGTGGCGAAGGCGACCAAGCTCGGCGGCGTCCTGCGGTTCGGTCCGATGAACACGCCGTTCGGCCGGTTCGCGGCCATCAGCGATCCGCAGGGCGCGAACTTCTCGGTGATCGACGTCACGACGACCGAGGGGGACATGCCGAAGCTGACCGACGTGTCGTAGCCACCCGGCCCTCCCGGCCGGGCGGACCGCGCGGCCATGGCATGATCGAGCCCATGCGTGAACGTGTTGTGGCCGCGTGCGACGGGGCTTCGAAGGGAAACCCGGGGCCCGCGGGCTGGGCCTGGGTCGTCGCCGACGCTTCCGAGAGCCCGGTGAGCTGGGAGGCCGGGCCGCTCGGCAAGGCCACCAACAACGTCGCGGAACTGACCGCGCTGGAGCGCCTGCTGAGCGCGACCGACCCGGGCGTACCGCTCGAGATCCGGATGGACTCGCAGTACGCGATGAAGGCCGTCACCACCTGGCTGCCCGGCTGGAAGCGCAACGGCTGGAAGACATCCGCCGGCAAGCCGGTCGCCAACCAGGACCTCGTCGTGCGCATCGACGAACTCCTGGACGGCCGTTCGGTGGAGTTCCGCTACGTGCCCGCCCACCAGGTCGACGGCGACCGGCTCAACGACTTCGCCGACCGAGCCGCCAGCCAGGCCGCCACCGTCCAGGAGTCCGCGGGCAGCGAACTCGGTTCCCCCGAGCCGCCGCCCGCCCCGGACACCCCGGCCAAGCCCCCGCGCTCCCGGCCCCGCGGCGGCTCGGCGCGCACCGCGAAGGGTTCCGCGTCGAAGGGCTCCTCGCGCACCATCAAGGCGAAGTTCCCCGGCCGCTGCCAGTGCGGCCGCTCCTACGCGGCGGGCGAGTCCATCGCCAAGAACGACAGCGGCTGGGGACACCCGGAGTGCCGCACGGCCGCCACCGCCTGATCAGACGTCGAACGTGTAGTGCGGTGTGTGGTCCAGCAGATCCGCCGGGCTCGTGTCGTGCCAGGGCCGCATCGTCTCGTTGAGGTCGATCACGTTCGGCGTGCCCGCGGTGGGCAGATAGCCGGAGCCGGGGTGCCGCCGCTGCCACTCGGCCCACAGCTTGTCGATGTACGCGTGGTGCAGCCAGAACACCGGGTCGTTGGGCGAGGCGCCGGTGGCCATGTGCCCGCCCACCCAGACATGGACGCGGTTGTGCAGATTGACTCCGCGCCAGCCTTCGAGGTGGTTGCGGAAACCGTCCGAGGCGCTGTTCCAGGGCGCCATGTCGTACGTCGGCATCGACAGCACTGACTCGACCTCGGCCGCCGTCGGCAGCTGGCGTCCCCCGGAACCGAGGGAGCGGCGCAGGAACGTACGCCCGTCGACCCGCACGTTGATCGCCCAGTTGCCGGCGGACGCGGCGAACGGCCCGTCCGGCACCCGGCCGTCCCGCTCGCGCCCGGTACCCCCGAGGAAGTCGGGCGCCCACAGCGAGGCACGCGGCGTACGGTCGACGGTCCAGTCCCAGTACGGCAGGGCCACCGACGCGTCCACCGACTGGAGCGCCCGCTCGAACTCCAGGAGGAATCTTCGGTGCCAGGGCAGGAAGGACGGTGAGCGGTGGCCCGTCCGCTCGCCATTGTCGGTGTCGGAGACGATGAAGTCGTTGTGCGTCGTGACGAATTCGTCGTAGCGGCCGTTGCGCTTCAGCTCCATGAGGGCGGCGACGAAACGCCGCTTCTCGTCGGCGGTCAGGGCGGACTGGTTCTTGCGGACGGTCATGTGCGGGTGCTCCAGAGCCTTTCGGGGCGGGTCAGTTGGCGGGGAAGGGCAGCAGCGGCGCGCCCTGCAGCTCGTCCACCGCGGCGCGGGCGGCGGCGCGCGGGGTGGCCACCGGGTCGTAGTGGCTGACGACGCTGATCCAGGTGCCGTCGGCGTTGCGCATCACATGCAGTTCCACTCCGTCGACGAGCACGGTGTACCCGGCGCCGTGGTGGTGGTGACCGGTCCCGGTGGCCGGGCGGCCCTGTATCCGGCGGCCCTTGTAGACCTCGTCGAAGGTCCCGGGGGAGTCGTGGTGCCCGGTGGCGGCCGTGGCGGGTACGACGGCGGGCAGGACACCGGCCGTCCCGGCGACGACGGCCGCGGCGGTGAGGGCGCGGCGACGGGTGAGTTCCGGCATGCGGACCTCCTGGGTCGGTTCGGGTGTTGACCTGGGCATGCCTACCGGTCCGTCCGGTACCGGGAGAAATCCGCGCGAGCCGGTTGGCTGTGATCCGGGCAATTCCCCTCATGTCGTGCAAGGTTGAACGAAGGTGATCTTGCTCCCAGGGGTGGGGGAGCGGGTTCGGAAGGGGAAGTTCCGCCCGCGAGGGGGGCCGGGGCGGTTGTTCCTCCCCGTGCGGTCCGCTGCCCGTGGCGCACGTCACGCCGCGAAGTGGCGCGATCCGGCGGTCCGGTCACGCGGCGTGACCTCAGGGCCGGGCTCGACCTCACGGCTTGGGTGAATTGCAATTCACCAGTAAGGTGAATTGTCATTCACCCGCTGTCTCGCCCGGGCGCCGCCCACTGGAGTGCCGATGGACCGGACCGCCGCGATACGCAACAGGCTCACCGTCCCGGTGCTCGCCTTCGGTGGCATCCTCATGGCCGTCATGCAGACCGTGGTCGTGCCCCTGCTGCCCGATCTGCCCCGGCTGACCGGCGCCTCGGCGGGCACGGTCTCCTGGATGGTCACGGCCACCCTGCTGTCCGGGGCCGTCCTCACCCCGGTCCTGGGCCGGGCCGGCGACATGTACGGCAAGCGACGGGTGCTCATGGCGGCCCTGGCACTGATGACCCTGGGCTCGGTCCTGTGCGCCCTGACCTCCGACATCGGCGTGCTGATCGCCGCCCGCACCCTGTCCGGCGCCGCCGCAGCGGTCGTCCCGCTGTCCATCAGCATCCTGCGGGACGAGCTGCCGCCGGAGCGCCGGGGCTCGGCCGTGGCGCTGATGAGCTCCACCGTCGGCATCGGCGCCGCGCTCGGCCTGCCGCTGGCCGCGGTGATCGTGCAGTACGCGGACTGGCACACCATGTTCTGGGTGACCAGCGCCCTCGGGGCCGCGGGCGTGACGCTGGTGTGGTGGGCGGTGCGGGAGTCGCCGGTGCGCGAACCGGGCCGGTTCGACGTGCCGGGCGCGCTGGGACTGGCCGTCGGGCTGGTGTGCCTGCTGCTCGGGGTCTCCCAGGGCGGGCAGTGGGGCTGGGGCAGCCCGCGCGTCGTCGGCCTGTTCCTGGCCGCCGCCGTCGTGCTCGCGCTGTGGTGGTGGCAGCAGCTGAGGGCCGAACAGCCGCTGGTGGACCTGCGGTTGGTGGCCCGGCCCCGGGTCGGACTGTCCCATGTGGCCGCACTGCTCGCCGGATTCGCGTTCTACGCCAACACCCTGGTCACCGCCCAGCTCGTGCAGGCGCCCGAGGCGACCGGGTACGGGCTCGGTCTGTCCATCGTCGCCACCGGCCTGTGCCTGCTGCCCAGCGGTGTGGTCATGCTGCTGCTGTCGCCCGTCTCCGCCCGGATCTCCGCCGCGCGCGGGCCGCGCGTCACGCTCGCTCTCGGGGCGGCGGTCATCGCCGCCGGGTACGCGGTCCGTATCGCCGACAGCCGCGATCTCTGGATGATCATCGCGGGGGCCACGGTCGTCGCGACCGGGACCACCCTGGCCTACTCGGCGCTGCCCACACTGATCCTGCGTGCCGTGCCGGCCGGACAGACCGCCTCCGCCAACGGCGTCAACGTCCTGATGCGGACGATCGGCCAGGCCTGCTCCAGTGCCGCCGTGGCCGCCCTCCTCGTGCACCACACCAGCCTCGTCGGCGGGGCTCCGGTCCCCACCCTGCACGGATACCTGCTGGCCTTCGCGATGGCCGGTGCGGTCGCGCTCCTGGCCGTCGTGGCGGCACTGTGCATCCCGGGCGACTCCGCGTCCGACGAACCGGACGGTCCTGAAACGGCCGGGGACCGTCCCCGGGGCGCGCACGACCGGGCGATGGAGGGAGCATGAGTGCCGTGAGCACTCCTTCCGTCACGCCCACGCCGGCCCGCAGGGACGCCGAGGCGACCAAGGCGGCCATCCTGAAGGCGGCCCGTCATCTGCTGGCCCGGCACGCGCACGCCGACATCACGCTCAAGGCGGTCGCCGAGCGCGCCGGTGTGAGCCCGCCGCTGATCCTCAAGTACTTCGGCAACAAGGACACGCTGTTCGCCCGGGTCATGTCCTTCGAGAGCGACGCCGCCGCCCTGCTGTCCGCGCCGCTCGGGGAACTCGGACCGCACATGGTCCGGCACGTCCTGGTCAGCCAGTCCGAGCAGGGCGCCGACCCGCTGCTGCGGATCGTGTTCGCGCCCCTGCACGGCGAGCAGGGCGACATCCTGCGCGCCAACTTCCGCACCCAGGTGACCGACCGCCTCACCGACCGCCTCACCGGCCCCGACGCCGGGCTGCGCGCCGAACTGGCCGTCGCCACCCTGCTCGGCCTGGGCGTGATGTACGGCATCGCCCGCGGCACCGAGGTGCGGGCGAGCACGGTCGACGCCCTGGTGGACCGCTACGCGCCCGCGGTGCAGGCGCACCTCACCCCGTAGCGCCCTGGCCGAACAGGCGGTCCAGGAAGGCGTTGCCGTAGACGCGGTGCGGATCGAGCCGGTCCAGCGCCGCGTCCGCCTCGGCCCACTCGGCCGTACCGACCGCGGCCGGCACCACCGAACCGAGCACCTCCTGATCGCTCCACACCCCGTCGTCCGTGTACGCCCACCCCTTGGACCACTCCACCCGGGTGAGGGCGAAACCGCCGTCGAAGGTGCGCAGCAGGAACCGCTCGATCTCGCGCAGGAACGCCTCCGCGTCCGGCGTGCCCGGCAGCGTCAGGACGTCCAGCCACACGGCCGTGTCCCACTCCGGGTGGTCCTCGCGCGGCCGGAGCGCGGACAGCAGCGGCGGGCGGGCTCCGGCCACCCCGGCGTCGCCCGGCTCGTCCAGGCCGGTCACCCGGATCTCCACCGAGCCGTTGACCGGGAAGCTGCCCCGGGCCGCGTACGCCGCCAGCCGCTCCCGGTAGAAGGCGGCGAACTCGGAGACCACCCGCTGCACCTGTTCCCGCGAGGTCAGGACCGCGTAGCCGTCGGCGTGCACCCGCAGGGTGCTCGGCTTCAGGTACAGCAGGGTGTTCTTGGACGGCCCCCACAGGTCGGCGGACAGCGTCGTCACCAGCCCGAGCGCGGCCGCGTCGTACTGCGCGGTGCCCAGCACCGGCGCCAGATACCAGGCCGCGTCCGACGTCATCCGCCCCACCAGCTCCGCCACCGGTGCCGGGATGTTGTCGGAGAACGGGTAGTTGTACGGCCGTGTCACGCGCCGCGAGGTCAGCGGCCGGGTGGGGGAGACGCTCCACACCTTCAGCCAGGGATGCTCGGTGAACGCGAACCAGATCGCCTCGACCCGCCCGGCCTCGTCCAGGAAGCGTGAGAAGGTACGCCCGTCGGAGCCCGGAGCGGCGAACAGCTCGCCCGCCGGGATGTCCGTACGGCTCACGCACCGCAGGTTCGTGTTGGCGCCCACCCGCAGCACCACCTCGGTCACCAGGGACCGTCCGAGATGGGTCAGCAGCGCGGCGCAGTCCGCCTCGTCACGGCGGAACGTGCGCACCACGTACGCGCCGGCCCGGGAGTCCCAGACGACCGCCGTCAGGGACAGGATCAGGTTGCTGAGCGAGCCGTACGTGTGCCCGGGCCGCCGGCTTTCGCCCCGCGCGGGGACGGCCGTGCCGTGCGCGTCGATCGCCAGGGCGCCGCCCAGGGTGAGGACACCGGGAGCGGGAGCGGCCGTGACGCCCAGGCCGTGTTCCTCCAGGAAGGTCAGCAGCGCTTCCATGGTCACGCCGGTTCCGGCACGCACGGCCGTGGGCGAGTCCAGCGCGAGGCCGGTCAGACGGGGCGTGGTGTCGACGAGGAGGACGGGCGCGCCGGACGGCGTCCCCTCCGTCACGGTCAGGGGCGACCAGCCGTGCGAGGCGCCCCGGGCGCGCACCCGCCACCCGTGCCGCCACGCCCAGTTGACGACGTCGGCCACCTGTTCCGCGCTGTCCGGCGCGCAGGCCCACAGACCGTCGGCGGTGATCTCGCCGACCCAGTTCCGGTATGCCGAGCGGTACAGGGCGACGTCCGCCGGGAAGTCCGGCAACTCCGCCGCGGCGGCCGCCGGATCCGCCGGCAATCCCGGCACGGCGGCCAGGGCGGCCGCCGTGAGGAGGAAGCCCCGGCGCGTCCAACGCGGGTCCTGCGAAGGGACGTTGCTCACTGAACCAGTAGTCACGTCGAGCCACGCTAGGCGCCGGTTGACACGTGACACATTCTTGTCGCGCCTATTCACTCGTGTGAGTGAATTTGGAGGGTTCGGCAGGCCGGAGTGAGACCTTCCGCGTGAACCCGTGACGGATGACAGACTGACGCCCATGGACGAGCGCACATTCGACAGGTCGGGTCAGCACGCTTCGGTCGTAGGCCTGGGCACATGGCAGCTGGGTGCCGACTGGGGAGACGTCGACGACAAGGAAGCCCTCGCGGTACTGGAGACGGCGGCCGAATCCGGGGTGACCTTCTTCGACACCGCCGACGTGTACGGCGACGGACGCAGCGAGCAGACCATCGCCACGTTCCTCAGCGGCAGGCCGGACCTGCACGTCCTGGTCGCCACGAAGATGGGCCGCCGGGTCGACCAGATCCCCGGGAACTACGTGCTCGACAACTTCCGCGCCTGGAACGACCGGTCCCGGCGCAACCTCGGCGTCGACCGGATCGACCTGGTGCAGCTGCACTGCCCGCCGACGCCCGTCTACTCCACGGACGAGGTGTTCGACGCCCTAGACACCCTGGTCGAGGAGGAGCGTGTCGCCGCGTACGGCGTCAGCGTCGAGACCTGCGAGGAAGCGCTGACCGCGATCGCCCGGCCGAACGTGGCGAGCGTGCAGATCATCCTCAACCCGTTCCGTATGAAGCCCCTGCGCGAGGTGCTCCCGGCCGCCCGTGCGGCAGGGGTCGGCATCATCGCCCGTGTCCCGCTCGCCTCCGGCCTGCTGTCGGGCAAGTACACGCGGGAGACGGTCTTCCCCGAGAACGACCACCGTGCCTACAACCGGCACGGCGAGGCCTTCGACGTGGGCGAGACGTTCTCCGGCGTCGACTACACCACCGGTGTCGAGGCGGCCGCCGAGTTCGCGGCGCTCGCCCCCGAGGGATACACCCCGGCCCAGCTGGCCCTGCGCTGGATCGTCGAGCAGCCCGGCGTCACGACCGTGATCCCCGGCGCCCGCTCACCCGAGCAGGCCCGTGCCAACGCGAACGCCGCCCGCCTGCCGGAGCTGTCCGGCGAGACGCTGGCGGCGGTACGCGACCTCTACGAGCGGCGCATCAAGGACCAGGTCGAATCCCGCTGGTAGCGACAGCCTCCCTCACAGCACCTCTCAGGGCACCAGGAGCAGCTGCCGTTCCTGCTCCTGGTCGCCGGAGGCGACACCGTCGTCGCGGGCCGTGAAGGCCCGGGTGAGCGTGTCGCTCGCCCGCCGCACCGCCTCCGGGGTGCCCTGCACGGTGACGGTCACCGGCGCGGACAAGCGCTCGGCGCTCGCCGCGGCGCTTCCGGCGTCACCGGCCTCCGCATCGCCGAAGGTCGCCATGTGCACCGTCGCGTTGTCGTCGGCGGGAAGCTCGTCCGGCGCCCCGAACGTGCCTTCCAGGGCGCGGACGACCGCTCGTGCGTCGTCCGTGCCGCCGCCGCTGAGCGTCACGGTGAGCTGCGTTCCGGACATGCGTCCACGACCTCCTCGGGTTCTGCGTCATTCGCGTCGTCCGTGTAACCGACGCCTGATCGCTCAAACCGCCGCGCGAGCCGGGACGACGGCGTTTTACGGGGAACTCGCGGGACAGAAGGACGCGAGGTCTCACACCGGGAGGAACAGTGTCGGACACGGCAGAGGGCGGGGCCAGGCGCCGAGGGCGCGACGAGACCGAGGAGGAGAGAGCGGACCGGATGTGGCAGGAGCTCATCCAGGAGGTCCGCGTGGCCCAGATGGGCGTGCAGATCCTGTTCGGTTTTCTGCTCACCGTGGTGTTCACCGAGAAGTACGACAATCTGACCAGCACGGACCAGACGATCTACCTCGTGACGGTCGTGCTCGGCGCGTGCGCGACCGGGGCGCTCATAGGGCCGGTATCGCTGCACCGCCTCGTCTCCGGGCGACGCGTCAAGCCGCAGGCGGTTCGGCTGGCCTCCCGGATGACGCTGCTCGGCCTCCTGTTGCTGCTGGCCACGACGACGGCCTCGCTGCTGCTGATCCTGCGCGTGGCCACGCACGACGGCTTCGTGCCCTACCTGGTCGCCGGAGTGGTCTGCTGGTACCTGCTGTGCTGGTTCGTCCTGCCCCTGTGGACCCGGTACCGCCATACCTCGGAGTGACGGCGGTACCCGCCGGGCCGGCCCGTGGCCCCGGGGATCAGCCCCCGGCGATGACGTCCGCCAGGAAATCGTCCACGTGGACCTCCTCGCGGCCCGGCGGCACCATCTCGTGGGTCTCCCGCAGGAACGCCGCGAACCCCGGGGCCCACGCGAACACCAGGGCGTGATGGCGGCCGCCGTCGGGACGGGCGTCACCGAGGAACTCCAGGCGCAATTCCTGCCACATGCCCCGCGACACCGGGCGGATCCGCACGTCGCCCATCCCGACCGGACGCCGCAGCCCCTCGGCGAGCATCTCGCGGTCCAGCTGCCACCGGGCGAGGACCCGTCCGTCGTGACTGAACACAAGGGTGACGGCGAACGGGTCCGCGGCGTCGTAGCTCAGGTGGGCGAGTACCGAGAAACGGTCCGTGTCACCGGCCTGGAGCTGCACCACCAGGGTCTTGTGCACGAAGGAGTTCACGAAAGGGCCTCCGGGATGAACCGACGTAGAGCCCTCTAGTACCCCTCACACGCGCAAGATGCTCAGCCCTCCGGGTGATTCCCGCGGGCACCGCGCAGGGACTCGATGCAGACGGCCACGGCTCGCTGCAACTCCTCGAGGCGTTCCACCATGTCGTCCTCGTAGAACTCCGGGGTGTCGTCGAAGGTCAGCTCCTCGAACACCTTGGTCGCCTTCTGCAGGCTGCTGTAGAACTTCGTGCGGCGCTCCTGCACCCGCAGCCCCGGGTCGGCCTCCACCGTCTCGACGACGAGCGACTTCATGGTGTCGTACGCCTCGGTGGCCCACTCGCCGGAGTCCTCGTTCTCGTCCAGCTCGTCGATGAGCGACAGGTGCCGCTCGGCCTCCTGGCGCAGATCGTCGAGGGTCTGCCCGGCGGGCGTCTTGATCTGCCCCGACTCGGCGATCTGGCGCACGTAGCCGATGCGGTCGGCCGCCCTGCTCTCGCCGGCGACCGCCTTCTTCAGCTCGTCGGTGCGCACGACGTCACGGGCCAGCTCGGCCTGCAGATCGGGGTCCTCCCGGACCCGGTCCAGCAGGGCCTGACGGGCCGCGCGGGCGGTGGAGGGGTCGGCGAGGATCGCGGCACGCAGGGCGGTGGGATTCTCCGCGACCTCCAGCGCCTTCGTGGGCCGGATGCCCTCCGCCTCGGCGGCCTCGGTGATGGCGGTGCCGCGCTCGGAGGTGGCGCTGTTGCGGGAGACGTAGTAGCTCAGCCACACGTCCGCGTCCGGCAGTTCCACCTCCTGGCCCGGTGCCAGCTCCTCGAAGTGCGGGACCAGGCCGTCGTCGGCGGCCCGGTCCCACGCCTTGTAGTAGCGCATGACGCGATCCGGGGAGCACCCGGCGAGCTCCGCGAACTCCTTCGCCGACACCTTCGGCGTCTCGTCCGCTCCCTGCCCGCCGGGCCGCACGCTGCGCGCCACCTTCAGCCCGAAGGCCCACCCTCCGGTCCGGGCGTACGCCCCGAACTCCCGCGCGTCGAGCACGACCAGGTCGGAGACGGGCGCCGGGGAGGTCTCGGGCGGGGTGATGGCTACGGTCACGGACGACTCTCCTGAGGGGGGTTGGCTGCATCGAGTACGTGCAGGCCAGCAGCCTATCTCCAGCGTCGGAGAGCCGTTGCGCCACGGAGCGCCGCCGACCTCAGCCGAACGCGTCGCGCAGTGCGGGCAGCAGGGTCTTCGCCGACCAGTCCAGGTACGCCGGCTGCGACTCGCCGCCGATCTGGACCAGGGCGATCTCGGTGAACCCCGCCTCGGCGTACGGGCGGACGGCCTCGACGAACGCGTCCGGGTCGTCACCGCACGGAATGGCGTCGGCCACATCGTCGGGCGTGACGAACTGGGTCGCCGCCTCGAAGGAATCCGGGTGCGGCAGCTCCGAGTTGACCTTCCAGCCGCTGCCGAACCAGCGGAACTGGGAGTGGGCGCGCTTGACGGCCGTGTCCCGGTCGGGGTCGAAGCAGACCGGCAGCTGGCCGATGCGGGGCTTGCCCGCACCGCCGTGCCGGTCGAACGCCTCCAGCAGCCCCGCCTTGGGCTCCGTGGCGATCACCAGGTCGCCGAGCCGGCCCGCGAGTTCGCACGACCGCTCCCCGGAGACCGCGACGCCGATGGGCGGCGCCTCGTCCGGCAGGTCCCACAGCCGGGCCGACTCCACATCGAAGTGCGTGCCGCGATGGTTGACGTGGCCGCCCTTGAAGAGGGCCCGGATGATCTCCACGGCCTCCTCGAACATCTCGTGCCGTACGTCGACGGACGGCCAGCCGCCGCCCACCACGTGCTCGTTGAGGTTCTCGCCGGATCCGAGTCCCAGCCGGAACCGGCCCTCGGACAGCAACTGCAGCGTCGCCGCCTTCTGCGCCACCACCGCCGGGTGGTAGCGGAACGTCGGGCACGTCACGTACGTCATCAACGGGATACGTGACGTGGCCTGGGCGGCCGCGCCGAGCACGGCCCACGCGTAGGGCGAGTGGCCCTGCGAGCGCAGCCACGGAAAGTAGTGGTCGGAGGTCACCGAGAAGTCGAAGCCCGCCTCCTCGGCCCGCACCACATGGTCGACGAGCTCTCGGGGGCCGGCCTGCTCGGTCATCATCGTGTATCCGATTTGCACCATAACCGGCGAGTCCCCTGACAGCGGGCGTGAAAACGGCTCGATCAAGGTCCTTCGGCAGGGGGAGGATGCCTCCATGAGTGCCTCCGCCCTGCCCACCGGCAGCCCCGCCTCCCAGGGCGTCGACGCCTCCGGTGTCCACGCCTTCCTCGACGCCCTCGAAGCGGCCCCGGAGATCGAGCCGCACAGCCTGATGATCATGCGGCACGGACACCTCGTCGCCTCCGGCTGGTGGGCGCCCTACACACCCGGGCGACCCCACCTGCTGTACTCGCTCAGCAAGAGCTTCACCGGGACCGCCGCGGCCCTGGCCGAGGCCGAGGGACTGATCGACTTCGACGCGCCCGTGATCTCCTACTTCCCGGAGTTCGAGGCCGACATCACCGACCCCCGCAGCCGCGCCATGCTGGTACGGCACGTGGCGTCCATGTCGAGCGGCCACGAGCGGGAGACCGTCGAGGAGACCTACGGGCTGGACCGGGCGGAGCCCGTGCGCGGGTTCCTGCTGCTGCCGCCGGACCGCGACCCCGGCACGGTCTTCGCCTACAACCAGCCCACCACCTACACCCTCGCCGCGATCGTCCAGCGGGTGACCGGGCAGCCGATCACCGAGTATCTGCGCCCCCGGCTGCTGGATCCGCTCGGCATCGGCGAGGTGTTCTGGCAGCGGGACCGCGCCGGCCGCGAGATCGGCTACAGCGGTCTGCACGCCACCACCGACGCCGTCGCCCGGCTCGGCGAGCTGTATCTGCGCGACGGGGTCTGGGAGGGCAAGCGCCTGCTGCCCGAAGGGTGGGCGGCCCGGGCCGCGCGCCCGCACATCCCGACCGCCGGCGCCATGGGAGACATGGACCGGCAGGACTGGGACCGGGGCTACGGCTACCAGTTCTGGACCTCCCGGCACGGCTACCGGGGCGACGGCGCGTACGGCCAGTTCTGCCTGGTGCTGCCCGAGCACGACGCGGTGATCGCGACGACCGCGGCGACCGAGCGGATGCAGGACTTCCTGAATCTCGTCTGGAAGCATCTGCTCCCCGCCTTCGGCCCCGGGCCGCTGACCGGCCGGGAGACCGCCGACGCGGCCCTGCGCGAGCGTCTCGCCGGGCTCGCGCTGCCGCCCGCTCCGGGCAGTTCCGTACCGCCCGGACGTGCCGAGGACTGGGCCGCCGCCGAGTTCGGCTCACCGGAGGAAAACGGCCCGGCCTGGTCGGCTGGGCTCGTACCGGACGCGGACGGCTGGACGCTAGGGCTCACCGAGGGCGAGAGCCGGCTGGACCTGCGGATCGGGAAGGCCGGCTGGACGGTGGCGGAGGAGCCGCTCCCGACCGCGGTGAGCGGCGGCTGGACCGATGCCGGCACGCTGGCCCTGGAGGTGGCGTTCCTGGAGACCCCGCACCGCCTGGCGCTGACGTGCTCCCTCGCGGACCGTACGCTCACCGCGCGCTGGCGCACGCAGCCCCTGCGTCCCGGCCCGCTCACCTCCCTGCGCGCACCGCGCGGCTCAGTCTGAGTCCGGCCGGAAGGTCTTGAGGACGGTGCGCAGCGTCTGCTCGTTGGCGCTGTCCTCCCAGTCGGCGGCCGGTGTCGTCCAGCGCAGCGAGAAGCTCCGGCCGCCGCCCAGCAGGATGCCCCGGCCGAAGGTGCGCACGCGGGTGTCGCCGGCGTCCACCGTCCACTCCATGTCGGCGGCCTCGCGCCCCTGGTACGTCGTCGCGCGGATCGCGCCGATCCGGTCGTAGTCACCGGACTGCTTCAGGTTCGGTTCGACGTCGTCCCGCCACACGGCCACGGGGTCCGGGCCCGCGTCCGCGCTGAAGGTGACGGCCAGCGTGCGGTCGTCACCGTCGGCGCCGAAGACGACCCGGTACGCCAGGCCCTGGCGGTCGGTGTCCAGCCGCTTCCAGTCCTTGGGGAGCGCGACGGAGAAGCCCTCCGGCGCGTGGTAGCGCTGGAAGCCGGGCGGCAGGCCGGTGGCCGGGGCGGACGGCGTGGGCTCGGGGGACGACGGGGTGGGCGTGGGGGAGGAGGGCTTCTCCGTCGGGCTGGGCGTCCGGGACGGCTCGGGAGCGTCGCCGCCGGCGCTCTCGCCCGGCGAGGCGGCGGAGGCGGGGGGCCGGGCCGGTGAGTCGGTCGCCTCGCTGCCGGTGTCACCGCCGGGCAGGCCCTGGGTCGCGGCGAGCACGGCGACCGCGACGGTGACCACGGCCAGTGCCGTCCCGGCCACCATGGTCCGTCTGCTCCAGGCCGGGTTCCCCGGCAGCATGGCGGCGTAGGAGCCGCGCAGCCGCGGGGCCCGCACCGACCCCAGGGCCGATTCGGGGTCCTCGCTGAGCGCGCGGGTCAGCGCCTCACGGACCACCTGGCGGGTCAGACGTTCCCGGGAGTCCTTGCGGAGCAGCCCCTGCACGACCTGGGTGAGCGGCCCGGTGCGCACCGGCGAGCGCAGCGGCAGCCGGTCCACGGCCTTCAGGGTGTTCTCCGGGCGCCCCCGGTCACGGAAGGGCGGGCGTCCCTCGACCATCGTGTAGAGGATCGCGCCCAGCGCCCACAGATCGGCCGCCGGGCCGATGCGCTCGTCCCGGGCCTGTTCCGGAGAGGCGTACGCGGGGGCCGTGAGCCGGGGCGCGAGGGTGGCGCCGGCCAGGCCGTAGCCGGTGACGACGACCGAGTGGTCCTCGCGTACGAACACCTGGCCGGGGCTGAGTTCGCCGTGGGTGATGCCCTCGGCGTGCGCCGCGTCCAGCACGTCGAGCAGCTCCAGGCCGACGCGCGCGGCCCGCACGTAGTTGAACGTGCCCTGCTCCGAGAGGAGTTCGCCCAGCGGTGTGCCGTCGATCCACTCGTTGACGGTCCACAGGGCGCCGGCCTCCTCGACGGTGTCGACGACCGTGGCGATCCGGCCCGGGCAGAGCAGCGCCATGTTCTCGGACGTGCGCAGCAGCCGGGCACAAGCCCGGCGCTCGGGCTCGAGCGGGTCGTCCGGAAGGCCGATCTGGGTGACGAGACACGGCCGCGAGACCTCGCCGGCGCCCGTGTCCTCGGCGTACCAGCAGATGCGGTTGGTCTCGCGCTGGATGATCTCGAGCAGCCGGTACCGGCCGGCGACCAACTGGTGTGTGGAGACGTGCGCCCTGCCCATGGCCATCCCTCGACTGGAAACCTGGCTTTCAACCTTTTCCAGAGGTACGGGGAGTGAGGCGCACTCCGTTCAATCGGAGAGCAACTCCGCGTTCATTCTTGTCTTTTGTTCAAGAGATGCGGGCAAGTGTGCGAGGAAAAACGGTCTTTCACAGGCTCAGGGGCCCCTTACCTCGGCCGCCCGAGCTCCCATGGCGCGGAGAATTCGCCCCGCCACCGCCCCCGGATTCGCAAATTCCGGGCTGGCCTGGTGGTAACCGCCGGTAAATGCGGCGGTGTACAACACCTGAACTCAGAGCCCTCCGATGAATTCCGCGACGGATTCCCCGCGGGGCGGGCCCGATCCTCAGCGCAGACCGAAGCGACGCGACCAGGTGATCATGTCCCCCCGTGGTCGCGTTGCCCCCGCACACCACCAGACCGAGCCGGGCTCCGTCACCGACCCGCTCCAGGACCTGCCGGGCGGCGGGCAGCAGACAGCCGGCGGCCGGTTCGGCCCACACCTTGGCGTGGTCGGCCAGCTCCAGCGACCCCCGCACGGCCTCCCGGTCCGGGACCACGAGCACCTCGGTGAGGTCCCCGGCGTCGGCGGCGAACTCCAGGCCGACCGTGCCCTGCCCGGCGATCACCACCGGGTCGTCGAGGGGTGGACCAGGGTCAGCCCTTCCTGCTGAAGCCGCGTCATGAGCGCGAACGCGCCGTCCATGTCGTCGGTCAGCCGCACCGACGCGCCGGAGGCCTCGGCGATCTCCACGGCACGGGAGGGCGCCGAGCGGGGCATCACCACCGTGGACTTCACATCGAGGGCCGCCGCCATGACCGCGACGGCGATCCCGTGGTTGCCGCCGCTGACCGCCACCACCCCTGCGGCCCGTTCCGGCTCGCCCAGCGACAGCAGCTTCGCCGTCGCTGCAGCGCACCGGCTCGCTCAAGGCGCGGCCGCAAGCTCGCCCCGCTGTGGAGATGCCGATCACGGCTGTCGTCCTTCCGGCGCGGGGTCGTGGAACACGCCTGGTCACAACCCTTGCCCGCCGACCCGGCCGAGTCAGTCACGGCCGGGCGGACGGCACCGGATCAGACGTCGCGCCGTACCAGGAAGCCGAGCAGCGACCGCAGTTCCCCGGCCGCTCCCGCCGCCAACGGCACCCCGGCGAGCGCCGTCTCGACGGCGGCGAGGTGACTTCGGGCCTCGGCCAGGGCGGCCGAACGGCCGCCCGCCTCCTCGATCAGCGCCGCCGCCGCGTCGGGCTCCTCGCCGCTCTCCAGGAGCGCGGCGATCCTGCCGCCGCTCGGGGAGCCGAGCGCGACCAGCACCGGGAACGTCTTCTTGCGCTCCCGCAGATCGCCGTGGACCGGCTTGCCGGTGACCCGGGGGTCACCCCAGATGCCCAGCACGTCGTCGACGATCTGGAAGGCGATCCCGAGGTGCCGGCCCGCCCGGTCGAGCGCGGTGGCCGTCTCCGGCGCGGCACCCCCGAGCACGGCACCCAGCGCGGCGGCGCAGCCCAGCAGGGCGCCCGTCTTGTGCTCCGCCATCGTCCGGTACTCGTCGGGGCGCACCCGCCGCGGCCCCGTCCAGGGCCGCTCGGCGAACAGCAGGTCGTCCGCCTGCCCGCGCACCAGGTCACCCAGCGCCCCGGACAGCGTCCGTACGGCACCGGCGCCGCCCGGCTGCGCGGCGAGCGTCTCGACGGCCAGCGCGAACAGGGCGTCACCCGCCAGCACCGCGGGTCCCGTGCCGTAGGCCTTCCACACGGTCGGGCGGCGTCGCCGGTCAGCGTCGCCGTCCATGATGTCGTCGTGCAGCAGGGAGAAGGTGTGCACCAGCTCCACCGCCACGGCCGCGGCCACCCCGGCCCGGCCGGGCGCACCCGCCGCCTCGGCGCCGAGCACCGCGAGCGCCTGCCGTACGCCCTTGCCGCCGGAGGCGACGGCCGGCGCACCGCCCACCTCGCACCAGCCGAAGGAGTACGCGGCCATCTCGCCGACCCAGGGATGCAGCCGCCCCACGGCCTCGGCCAGGGCGGGGCGCACGAGGGCACGGCAGCGATCGAGGACCGCGTGGGCGTCGCGGGAACGGCCCAAGTCGCCGACGAGACCCTGCGGCTCGCCGGACGTCGCGGTCTCCTGCCGGGTCGCGTGCGCGGTGGCCGGGGACTCCGTCGCCGTGTCCTGCCGCGCTGCCCGTACCGCCGTGTCCCGCCGAGTCGTCTGTATCGCCGTGGGGAGCGCGGTCATCGTGCCGCCTCCGTCGCCCCCGCGAGAGCGAGCCCCGTCTCCGGTATGCCGAGCTCCTCATGGGCGCGGGCCACCATCTTGCGGGCGTGCTGGAGGCCTATCCGCTCGAGCACGCCGGCGAGGTCGGCCAGTTCGGCCGCCGTCTCGCCGGGGTCGCGGCCCAGCCGGGCCAGGGACTTGGCAAGCCCGAGGCGCGAGAGCGCCTCCCCGCGCGGCTCGCTCATCTCGCGGAACTCCGCGAGCGCCTGCTCGTACAGGGCACGCGCCTCGGCGTAACGCCCGGCCCGGTACAGCACGTTGCCGCGCATCTTGTGGTTGTAGGCCAGCGCGCTGGACAGCCGCATCGCGCGGCATGTCGTCTCCGCCTCACTCAGCAGTTCCAGGGCCCGCTCGGTGTCTCCGTCGCGCACCGACACGACGTCGGCCAGACCGCGCAGCGCCCAGGCGTGTCCGCGCCGGTCCTCGGCGCGCGCGGCGATCTCGGCGGACTCCTCGAACAGGGCGTACGCCCTGTCGTAGTCCCCGGTGTTGCGGTGCATCTGCGCGATGCCCTCCAGCGCCCACACCGTGTGCCGGGCCTCGCCGCGCCGCCGGGCCTCGGCGAGCAACTGCTCGTGCAGCCGGCCGACGGCCTCGTAGTCGCCCTGGATGCGGCCGGTCTCGGCCAGGCCCGCCAGCGAGTAGCCGCGGACGACGATGTCCCCGCCCCGTTCGCCCAGCTCGGCGGCGAGCTGGAGGAGACGGCGGGCCAGCGGGAGCGCGCCGCGCTGCCGGGCCAGCGTGCCGCCGCTCCACAGGGCCCAGGCCATCGCCCCGGTGTCCCCGGCCTCGCGGGCGGCGCGGTAACTCGCCTTCCAGGCCCGGTCCGCGTCCGCGACCCGGCCCAGCCGGCGCTGTGCCTCGGCCACCGCGAGTCCGGAACGCGCCACCTCCCCGGGCTCGCCGGCGCGCTCGGCCGCCCTCAACTGCTCGGTGCCGGCGGCCAGAACGTCGGTCAGTGAGGAGTTGACGGACAGAGTGGTGAGCGCGCCCTGGTACTCCGGGGCGAATGCCTTGCCGTACATCGATGCCTTTCGGTCCGTATACGCACCATGTATACACGCTGTGTATACATGGTGCGTATAGAAGGGGGGAAACCGGCCCTGGCCACAAGGGCCAGGGCATCACCTGTTGCCGATCAAGACGACAGGGGAACGGACCGGGTTGCCTGTGAGGCGTAGATCACCCGAGGGGCTTCGGTGCCGGAATCAGTGCTGCCCGGGTTTCTGCGGTGTCGCCTCGCTCGGCCGTACGACGACGTATCCCTCGCCCTGGAGCAGCAGTTGAACGGCCTCGCCGGAGCCGCCGCGCAGCATCGACCCGATGGACTGGGAGCGGTGCAGGGAGGTCTGAAGGCCCGCCGTCCAGCCGACGATGGCGTCGGTGTCGACGTACACCGGGTAGTGCGCGGAGACCGGGATGACGAGCGGGGTGCCCTCGCAGACCAGGCCCAGCTTGCCGTGCCCGGTGAATACGCTGTTGAACAGACCGCCGCCGGTGATGCCGGCGCCCTTCACGGTCGCGATGCGATACGACAACGTGGCGTCGAAGCACAGCACGTTGCGGCCGTTGACGGTGAACTCGTCGCCGGGTTCGACGTCGACGATGAAGCAGTTCTGCGCTTCGTGGGCGAACCAGGCCTCGCCCTGCCCGCGCACCGCCATCAACGGCAGTCCCTCGCCGGTGACCGCGCGCTTGAGCATGCCGCCCACGCCCTGGCCCTTGCGCTCGAACTGGAGATTGCCGCGGTAGGCGATCATCGCGCCCTGCCGGGCGAGCATCTCGCCGTTCACCGTGTACCGGACGCACTTGGCGTTCTCGACGGTCATGCCCGCCGCGACGGCCGGCTGTGCCATGTGCTCGCTGGAAAAGAGGTCACCCTTCATACGGGCATCCTCGCCCGGAGGGTCTCCCTCCGCCAAGATCGCGGGCGGGGTTGACGGTTGCGGAGCGCGGTGGCGCCGTGTCAGGCGCCGAAGAGCTGCGTCCAGTACGTGCCCGCCCGGCCGCCGCCCGCGAAGCCGACGCCGATGTGGGTGAAGCCGGGCTTGAGGATGTTGGCCCGGTGGCCCGGGCTGTTCATCCAGCCCTCCACGACGTCGGCGGGGGAGCGCTGGCCACAGGCTATGTTCTCGCCGATGGAACGCCGGGCGGATCCTGCCGCGGTGGCGCGGTCCCAGGGCTGGCTGCCGTCGGGCGCGGTGTGCGAATAGAAGGCGCGGGCCACCATGTCGGCGCTGTGCGCCTGCGCGGCGGTGGTGAGCAGAGGGTCGACGGCCAGGGGTGGGAGTCCGGCCCGTGCCCGCTCCCGGTTGGTGAGGTCGGTGACCGCCGATGCCGTGGCCCGCAGCCCGTCCGGCGTGAACGGCCCGGCCCACAGGGCCGTCCAGTAGGTGTCACCGGAGGGACCGTCGTGGACGTGGGCCAGTCCGGTGTGGGTGAACGCCGGGTCGAGCAGGGTGCGGCGCGCGGTGTCGGTGCGCAGGCAGTACGCGACGAACTCGGCGGGGGAGCG
Organism: Streptomyces sp. NPDC055506; assembly: GCF_053643595.1. Lineage (NCBI taxonomy): Bacteria > Bacillati > Actinomycetota > Actinomycetes > Kitasatosporales > Streptomycetaceae > Streptomyces > Streptomyces sp. NPDC055506. The sequence continues at coordinate 35,349 of NZ_JBSHKH010000020.1, forward strand.
CGGGCCGGACACGAGGTGCTCGCCGATGGTCAGATACGCGTACCCGGCACCGGTGACGCGCTGGTAGACGGAGACACCGTCCCGGCTCTCGATGCCGAGGCGTCCCGTCATCGCCATGGCGGCCGCGTGCTCCCGGGCCGCGGACGCCAAACGGGCATCGAGGGTGGCCTGCGGTGAACCGGCTTCGGCCCGGGCGGAGTTGACCAGGGCGACGAACCCGTGGGGGTCGGGTGCCGCGGGCGCGTATGCGGGAGGTCCGGGGGAGTGGGCGGCACGGCCGGCGGGTCCGGTAACGGTCCCGTGCCGCGCGGCCGGGACCCGCGCCTGCCCGGCCACGGGCGCGAGGGCCGCTTGCCGCGCCCCGCCGTCGAGCGGTCCGGGCCGCGCGCCGCCCGGTCCGGACGGGGCCGTGTCGTCCGCGACGTCGACGCCGAAGTCCCGGGCGACTCCCGCCAGTCCGTCGGCGTACCCCTGGCCCAGGGCCCGCAGCTTCCAGCGGTCGCCGCGTCGGTAGAGCTCGGCGAGGAGCAGCACCGTCTCCTGGCGGGGACGCGGTGGGGTGAACCGGGTGAGCGGGCGGCCCGCGGCGTCGGTGACGTGCAGCGTCGGGGAGGGCAGGCGGCCGAGGGCGGTTCCTGGCTCGGCGGGGCTGACGGCGACCGTGACCCGGGCGGCACCGGCACGCAACCTCGCCGGGTCCACTGTCAGTGTGCCGCCCCGCAGCACGGCTCCCGGAGCGGCCGGCTGGTTGTAGAAGACGAAGTCGCCGTCGCCTCCGACCTTTCCGCTGTCGTCGGTGATCAGCGCGGACACGTCGAACGGCCCGGGCACCCGGACGGTCACCGCACCGCCCGGCAACGCCAGATTGCCACCGGGGACCAACTCGCTCGTCACGCCCGGACAACGCCCCTGGAGGAACTAGGGTTCCCGCCGTCGGACGCCAGCGGCACCGCCACGAACCGGAGCGACCCGGCCCATGGAGGATCGGGCCCGCCGACTGCCAGGCCTGCTCCGGCGGACCGCAAGGCGGCCGACCTCTACGCGGCGGCGAAGCCGTCCCGACCGGCCCAGGAGAGACCGGGACGGACACGAACCCGGCTCTCCGGCCCCTCCACCCGCACGGCGTCGGAGGCGGCACCGCTACCGTGTCGTACGCCGGGACGACCCGGACGATCCGCCTCGCGCATGAGAACGCCCGCCGACCGGCCGAAGGAGCGCCGACGATGCCCCGCGCCGCACGCCCCCGCCGCCGCACCGCCCTGGCCGCCCTCTCCACCTGCCTGGTGCTGGGCTGCGGAGCCGGTGCGACACCCCAGGGGGCCGGGCCTGCCCGGCCGCCCAGCGCACCGGCGGAGCGGGGGGACGGCGTGGTCACCTGGGCCTCGTCGGCCGACCGCATCGGCGAAGCCGTCGACGGCCGCGGCTACCGGCTGGTGGTGCACACCAGCGTCGGCGGCAGCGGCCTGCGGGTGCGGCTGTCCAATGCCTTCGGCGATCAGCCGGTGACCTTCGGCAACGTCCACGCGGGCCTGCAGCGGGACGGGGCCGCGCTCGTCCCGGGCAGCAACAGACGCCTCACCTTCGACGGAGCGCGCTCCGTCACCGTCCCCGCCGGCGGCATCGTCTACAGCGACCCGCTGCCCGGGCATGTCCCCGCCGCGAGCTCGCTCGTCGTCAGCCTGTACGTCCCCCGGGCGTCAGGCGCGCTCACCGGGCACTGGATGGCGATGCAGACGTCGTACACCGCCGGGGGCGATCACACCGCCGAGGAGAGCGCGGCGCACTGGAAACAGCGGACCGGCTCCTGGTTCTACCTCGACGCCGTCACCGTGCGGCCACGGTCCGCGGCGGGCTCCGTGGTGGCCCTCGGCGACTCCGTCACCGACGGCTGGCAGTCCACCACCGACCTCAACCGGCGCTGGCCCGACTACCTCGCCCGCCGGCTGGCCGAGTCCCCCACGACGACCGTCGAAGGGGTGGCCAACGCGGGGATCGCCGGCAACAGGGTCCTGACCGACGTTCCCGGACAGAGCGCCCTGAACCGCCTCTCGCGGGACGCGCTCTCGCTGCCGGGCGTGCGCACGGTGTTCCTCTTCCAGGGCGTCAACGACATCAAGGCCGAGCCGGGCGCCACGGCCGCCAGGCTCATCGCCGGATACCGCGCCCTGGTCAACCGGGTGCACGCGGCCGGCAAGTGCGTCGTCGGCGCCACGATCGCCCCCTACAAGGGCTGGCGGGAATGGGACCCCGCCGGGGAGGCCGTGCGCCAGGAGGTCAACGCCTTCATCCGTAGCAGCGGCGAGTTCGACGCGGTCGCCGACTTCGACCGCGTCCTGCGCAGCCCCTACGACCCCGAGCGGATCCTGCCCGGCTTCGACGGCGGCGACCATCTGCACCCCAACGACAAGGGGATGCGGGCGATGGCCGACGCCGTCGATCTCGAGAGCCTCGACTGCGGGAGCCGCTAGGCCGTGTCCGCAAAGTCCCGCCTGCCCCGCGACGCCTGGCACGCTCCCCCACTGCCTTAAGGGCGTGGGAGGTGCCCCCACTCGCCGCACCGGGCGAAGCCCCAAGTACATCCAGTACGAGGGTCTCCGCCCGGCACGCCGAGAGCACGCACCAGACGCCGCGGGGCCCGCCCCCCGGGCGGACGACGGGACTTTGCGGACACGACCTAGCCCGGGTCAGGGGTAGGCACCGGCCGGCCGGTCGTGCCGGTCAACCGGACGCCGACGGCTCCGGGGTGATCAGACCCTCCCGGTAGGCGATCGCCACCGCCTCGCCGCGGCTCGAAGCGCCCAGCTTGGCGAGGATGTTGGAGACATGGACGCTCGCCGTCTTGCCGCTGATGAACAGTTCGTCGCCGATCTGCCGGTTGCTGCGGCCGAGGGCGAGCAGCCGCAGCACCTCCTGCTCGCGTGCGGTGAGCGTGCCGGCCCGGTCGCCGGCGCCCGGTGTGTCCGAGAGCCGGCCGCGCCGGACCAGGGCGTCGACCTGCTCCCGCAGCGGCGTGGCGCCGAGGTCGTCGGCGGTCTCCCGGACGGCTCGGGCCTCCGCCACCGCCTCCTCGCGACGCCCGGCCGCCACCAGGGCCTCGGCGTACCGCAACCGGCAGCGCGCCCGCTCGTAGACATCGCCGTACCCGAAGGCCTTCACCGCCTCCGACCAGGCCGCCGCGTCCGGCCCCGACACGGCCCTGAGCCACTCCGCCTCCGCCCGGGCCAGCCATGCCTGTCCCTCGGGACCCTGGGGCGTACCGTTCTCGCCGTGGGTGGCGATGGCCCGCGCCTGTTCCACCAGCTCGGTCGCGGTGTCCGTCCAGCGGCGGGCCGCGGCCTCGTCGCCGGTCAGCCGCAGTCCGGCGGCCGTGTCGGCCACCGGGGACAGCGCCAGGGCGGCGAGCCGGACCGTGACGCCCGGGCGGGGGACCGCCTCGTCGGCCAGGGCCGTGACCGTGGACCGCATCCACCGCACCGCGTCCTCGGGATCGCCGCGCAGCCCCGCGGCGTCGGTGAGCACGATGCCCGCGACCAGGGTGGCCATCCACTCGAAGGGCCCCTCCAGCAGGGCACGTGCCCGGTCGGCGGCCGCCAGATCGCCACGCGCCAGCGCCACGTACAGCGCGGGACCGACCGTGTAACCCCCGACCGCCGGCAGTACCTCGGCGTCGGCCGCCGCCGCGCGCACGCACTCGTCCCAGCGGCCCAGCACGTGCAGCACCAGCAGTCGCAGGTACCGCATCTCCAGCGGGTACGTCGAGGACAGCAGCCCGGCGCGCCGGGCCCGGTCCAGGCCCTCCGTCAGCCAGGGCACGCACTCCGCCAGGGCGCCGGACTCGTAGTAGCCCATCGCCAGGTTGAACAGGGCCCGCAGCTCCACGGGCGCGTTGCCCGAACTCCGGGCCAGCTCACGGGCCTTGAGCAGCCGCTCACGGCCCTCGGGGCCGCGCCGCCCGGCACCGTCGAACACGGCCAGGGAGATCAGCAGGTCCGCCTGAGCGTCGGTGACCCGCAGCCCCTCCGCCACCCCGAGGGCCCGGCGGGCGACCCGCAGCGCGGCCTCGTTCTCCCCGACGTGGCGTGCGGCCAGGACATGGGTGGCCGCCGCCCACACCCAGGTACGCGACGGAGGATCCTCGGGGATCATCGCCAGGGCCTCGCTGCTGTAGGCGAACGCCGCCGTCAGGCTGTCCACGCTCAGCAGGTTCCCGGCGAGGGTGTAGCGGACCCGGGCGGCGAGCTCGGAGCCGGTGTCCTGGCCGAGTTCGGCCAGCGCGGACCGGCTGAGGGAGACCGCGCGGTGCAGCTCCCCGGCGTGCGCGGCCGCCGCCGAGGCGCGCAGCGTCAGCGTCACCCGGTCGACGCCCCCGCCCGAGGGCCGGGCTTCGGGAACCACCGCGGGCCACAGATCAAGGGCCGCTTCCAGGTGCCGCTGCTCCTCGGCGGGCGCACCGACGCGCTGCGCGTGGTCCGCGGCCTCTAGGGAGGCGGCCAGCGCCTCGGCGAGGTCGTGGCTCTCGCGGTAGTGGTGGGCGCGCTCGGCAGCGCTCTCGGCGGTCCGGCCGCGCCCGGCGAGCAGCCGGGCGAACGCGCCGTGCAGTCTCGCCCGTTCCCCGGGGAGCAGATCCGCGTAGACGGCCTCACGGGCGAGGGCGTGCCGGAAGGAGTACGTGTCGTCGTCCCCGGCCACGAGAAGCTGCCGCCCCACCGCCTCCCGCAGCGCGGACTCCAGTTCCTCCTCGGGCAGCCCGACCGCCTTCCGCAGCACCTCGTGCTCCACCCGCCGCCCGGCGACGGCCGCGGTCCGCAGCACCTGCTGCGCGGTCTCGGAGAGCTGCTCGAAGCGGATCAGCAGCACGTCGGCGAGCCCGCCGGGCACCCCGGCGGGCTCCGAGTCGGTGGCCGCGAGCAGTTCCTCCGCGTAGAAGGCGTTCCCCTCGGCGCGCTCCACGATCCGCCGCACGGTGGTGTCCGGCAGCGGCCGGTGCTCCAGGGCACGCACCAGCCGGGCCACATCGGGGTCGGCCAGCGGCCGCAGCTCCAGCCGCTCCACGGCGGGCAGCCGTACCAACTCCGCCAGCAGCGGCCGCAGCGGATGCCGGCGGTGCAGGTCGTCGGCCCGGTACGAGGCGAGGACCGCCAGCCGGTGCCGGAGGACACCTCGGCCGAGCAGGAACCGCAGCAGATCCCGCGACGACTGGTCGGCCCAGTGCAGATCCTCCAGCACGAGCAACAACGGAGCGACATCGGCCACCTCGGCCAGCAGCCCCGCCATCCCCTCGAACAGCCGCAACCGCCCGTCGACGTCCCGCACGCCACCGGTCCCGGCCCCCAGCAACCGCTCGACCACGGGGTGCGCGGCGAGAGCGCCCTCGAACCGCTCCTCGGCGGCCAGCACCCCGAGAATCTCGGTGAACGGCAGATACGGCAGCCCGACGTCCCCGAGATCCACACAATGCCCGGTGACGACGGTCATCCCGGCCTCGGCGGCCCGCCCGGCCATCTCGTCCAGCACCCGCGTCTTACCGACCCCGGCATCCCCGGCGACCAGCACGGCCCGAGCCTCACCGGCACGAGCACGCTCCAGTACGCCGGAAAGCCGGGCGAGTTCGGCATCCCGCCCGACAACGGGCGTGACCGATGAAGCCTGCGGCAACGAAACCAACCCTCTTTTTTCAGGGGCGCGGGGAACTGCGCGATCAACCACACACAACCCGCTGCCGCCACCGAACGACAAGCCCCGAGCTCCTAGGCCCGCAACACCTTCGCCCAATCCACCGGCACCCGCCCCGCGGGCCCCGGCGTCGGCTGATCCGCAGGATGACTCACAGGCGGGGCCAGTTCAGGCCCGGCCTCGTACAACTCGTTCGCCGAGTAGTCCCAGTACCAGTTCTCCCCGGGCTCGAAGCTCTGCACCAAGGGATGCCCGGTGGCCCGGAAATGCCCCGTCGCGTGCTTCGCGGGGGAACTGTCGCAACACCCCACGTGCCCGCACTGCGCACACCGCCGGAGATGGAACCACCACCCCCCGGCCGCATCACAGTCGACGCACCCGTTACCGCTGGGCGGCACGCTCGGGTCGATCCCGTTGTCACGACTGTCGTCGCTCATGAAGGCTCCTCCTCGACCGATGTGAGCGGAAGCAGCACCTGGAACCGTGTGTCCCCCGGCTCCGACTCCACCTGGATGCTCCCGTGGTGCTTGTTGACCACGATCCGCCAGGAGATGTCGAGGCCGAGCCCGGTCCCCTCACCCACCGGCTTCGTCGTGAAGAAGGGGTCGAAGATCCGCCCCCGGTCCGCCGCCGGGATACCGACGCCCGTGTCCCGGAACTCCACCAGCAGCCGGTCGTGGTCCGGAGCCGTCCGCACGGTGAGCGTCCCCTGGCCGCCCGCGCTGTTGATGGCCGACACCGCGTTGTCGATCAGGTTCGTCCACACCTGGTTGAGCTCCGCCGGGTACGCCGGAATCCTCGGCAGCGTCCGGTCGTACTCCTTGACGACCTTGATCTCCTTGCCGATCTTGGCCGACAGCATCAGCAGGGTGGAGTCGAGGAGTTCGTGCACATCGGCGTTCTGGAAGGGCGCCCGGTCGAGCTGCGAGTACTGCTTCGCCGCGTCGACGAGATGCGAGATGCGTGTGGTGGAGTCGTTGATCTCGTCCATGAGCAGCTCGGTCTCGACCGTGTAGTTGAGCCAGCCGATCGCGCTCGGCAGGATCTCCTCGGCCACGGCCGCCGCGACCTGGTCCAGCCAGTCCACGTCGAGACCGGCCTGGACGAAGGTGGGCGCGATCCGCCAGCCGTCCGGGATGCCCTGGTCGTCGAGCCAGTCGCTGAGCGCGTCCTCCCGGTCGGAGGCCTCCAGCGGACTCAGCGTGGGGGCCTTGGCGACCCGCTCGGCGGTGCGCTCCTGGATGTCGATGAGGTTCGCCATGACCTCGGGCGAGTACGAACCCTGCGCGATGATCGCCAGCTTGTGCCGCATCTTGCCGACCCGCTCCCGCAGGGTCGCGGTCGCCCGTACGGCCGCCGCGGCGGGGTTGTTGAGCTCGTGGGTGAGCCCCGCCGACAACGAGCCCAGCGCCAGCAGCCGTTCGCGCTGCCCGATGGCCCGCTGGGTGCTCTTCGAACCGAAGAACAGCCCCTCCAGCAGATGCACCGCCATCGGGAACCACTCCTGCATGATGTCCGCGAACGTGTCGGCGGGCAGCACGAAGAACCGCGTCGGCTCGGTGACGCGCATGGAGTTGTTGTATACCTGCCGCACCCGGTCGCCCAGGTACGCCTGCATGGATCCCGCGTACACCCCGCGCTGGGAGGTCCGGGTCACCTCCACGTCGTCCCCGCCGACGCGGCGGTACAGCACGACCGTGCCCTCGAGCATCACGTAGAAGCAGGTGGCGGGCTCGCCCTCGGTGTACACCGGCCCGGGCTCGAACCGCTCCACCCGTCCCTCGCCGCACAGCCTGCCGAGCTGCTCGGGCGTGAGCTTCTCGAACAGGAACAGCGCCCCGATCTCCTGCGGGTTGCAGGGCATCGACTGCCCGCTCATGACTGCTCCAGATACCGGTGGACGAGCATCACGGCCATGGCTCCCTCTCCGACGGCGGACGCGACGCGCTTGGCGGACTCGGCGCGGGCGTCGCCCGCCACGAACACGCCGGGCACGTTGGTCTCCAGGTGGTACGGCGGCCGGTCCAGCTCCCAGTCCTGCGGCGGGCGGCCGTCGGCCGTCAGGTCGGGTCCCGCGAGGATGAACCCGCGTTCATCCCGCAGCACCGTGCCGTCCAGCCAGTCGGTCAGCGGGGCCGCGCCGATGAACACGAACACCCACTGGGCGTCGACCTGTTCGGTGTGCCCGCTGTCCACGTCCCGCAGGGTCAGTTGTTCCAGGTGGCCGTCGCCGTGCGCGGCCTCGACGACCGTGCGGGAGCGCACCTGGATGTTCGGCGCCTCGTCTATCTGCTGGATGAGGTAGTGCGACATCGAGGCAGACAGCGACGGGCCGCGCACCAGCAGCGTCACCGACTTGGCGCCCCGGGAGAGGTACATCGCCGCCTGCCCGGCCGAGTTGGCGCCGCCCACGATGTACACGTCCTGGCCCTGGCAGGAGGGGGCCTCCGTCAGGGCCGAGCCGTAGAACACACCGCACCCGGTCAGGTCGTCGCAGCCGGGCGCCGCGAGCTGCCGGTAGGACACGCCGGTCGCCAGGATCACGCTGTGCGCGGCGACCGCCGAGCCGTCGGAGAACCGCACGATCCGGGCGGCGCCGTTGACCTCCAGGGCCGTCACCTCGCGCGCGGTGAGGATCTCGGCGCCGAACTTGGACGCCTGCCGCCTGGCCCGGTCGGTGAGCTGTGCCCCCGACACACCGTCGGGGAAGCCCAGGTAGTTCTCGATGCGCGAGCTCTGCCCGGCCTGGCCGCCGGTCGCCGACCGCTCCACCAGCACCGTCCGCAGCCCCTCGGAGGCGCCGTAGACGGCGGCGCCGAGCCCTGCCGGTCCGCCGCCGATCACGACCAGGTCGTAGAAATCGGCCGTCGGGGTCGTCGCCAGCCCCACCCGGGCGGCCAGATCGACGGCCTCCGGTTCGACCAAGGGCGCCCCGTCCGGCGTGATGACCACCGGCAGCCGCATCCCGTCCGTGCCGGCCGCGGCCAGCAGCCGCCGCCCCTCCGGTTCCTCGGCGGAGTACCAGCGGTACGGCACCTGGTTGCGGGCCAGGAACTCCCGTATGTCCGAGGAGCGCGAGGACCAGCGGTGCCCGACCACCTTGGTGCTGGGCACCGGCCGGAAGTCGCTGGTCCGCCACGCCTGGAGCAGATCGTCGAGGACCGGGTAGAGCTTCTCCTCGGGCGGGTCCCACGGCTTGAGGAGGTAGTGGTCGAGGTCGACTACGTTGATCGCGTCGATCGCCGCGTTCGTGTCCGCGTAGGCGGTCAGCAGCACCCGCCGAGCGCCCGGGTACACGTCCAGGGCTTGTTCGAGGAACTCGATGCCGTTCATCTGCGGCATCCGGTAATCGGCCAGGATCACCGCCACGAGATCGCCGCGCAGCTTCAGCTCCCGCAGCGCGTCGAGCGCGGACTCGCCGGACTCCGCGCGCACGATCCGGTACGACGCGCCGTACCGCCGCCTCAGATCCCGGGCCACGGCCCGGGAGACCCCCGGGTCGTCGTCCACGGTCATGATGACGGTCCGTGCCGCGTCGGCGGCCTGTGCCATACGTCCCCCACACCGGGCGGTCGACTACCGGTACGGCGCCCCGGGCACCGCACCGACCTTCGCCCATCGTATGTTCGATCGCCCCGCCGCGCTCCGATACGGAGATCAGCTCCGGCTGCCTCGGCTCACCGACGGGGGGTAGTGAAGACTGAGCAGCACGCAGTGACTTCCCACAGGAGGCAGCCGGATGACACGCCCGATCACCGCAGGGGTCGACGGATCGCAGGAGAGCATCGCCGCCCTGGCCTGGGCGGCGCGCGAGGCGGTGCGGCGCGGGACGGGGCTCAGGGTGGTGCACGCCTGGCGGCCCCAGCCTCAGGAGGCGCCCGAAGCGCGCATCGCGGGGGACGCCGACAGCCAGGCGGAGTGGGTGCACAGCGCCGTGACCGAGGCCGTCGGGACCGTCACCGAACGGCACCCGGACCTCGACGTGACCACCGACGTCGTGGAGGGGCCGGCCGTCGACACGCTGGTCGCCGCCGCTGCCGACGCCGAACTGCTGGTGCTGGGCTCGCGCGGGCACGGACCGATCGTCGGCTTCCTGCTCGGCTCGGTCGGCCAGCAGGTGATCGCGGAGGCCGCCCGGCCAGTCGTGCTCGTCCGCGCGGGCGACGAGGCCTCGGCCGAGGCCGCCGGGCGCGAGATCGTCGTGGGCCAGCAGGGCGACCCGGAGGACAGCGCCGAGGCGCTGCGGTTCGCGTTCGAGACGGCGGCCGCGCGCGGGGCGACCGTGCGGGTCGTACGGGCCTGGACCCTGCCGCCGGTGTTCGCCTACAGCCCGGGCTCGCTGAAGCTCCTCGACGAGGCCGGGGGACTGGAGCCGTACGAGAAGCAGGGCCTGGACGCGGCGGTCCGGCCCTGGCGGGAACGCTTCCCGGACGTGCCGGTGAGGGAGCACGTGGAGATGGGCAGTGCCGGCCAGGTGCTGCTGTCGGTGGCCGGGACGGCCCAGCTGATGGTCGTCGGCCGCCGGGCGCACCGTACGGCCGTCGGCGCCCGGATCGGCTCGGTGGCGCACGGGGTGCTGCACCACGCGGACTGCCCGGTCGCCGTGGTGCCGCACGGCTGACGGCCGCGCCGGCTCAGTCCGCGGTCGGCTGCAGGGTCTTGCGGGCCTTGGGCAGGATGTTGCGGATGTAGTCCTCGACCGCGGTGTCGATGCCGATGTCGTGCTGGGCGCGCTCGGACATGTACCAGCGGTGTTCGAGGAGCTGGTGGTAGATCTCCGCCGGGTCCACGGCGCCGCGCAGCTCGGGCGGCACGGCCCGCACGGTCGGCCGGAACACCTCCCGCACCCAGCGGTGGGCGAGGACTTCCGGGCGGGCGCCCAGGGGGTCGCCCGGGGCGTAGTCGTCCTGGGTCGCCATCCAGCTCTCCAGGTCGTTCAGCAGCCGCCGGGCCTGGTTCTCCTCCGTGTCGAGGCCGGTCAGGCGCAGCAACTGCCGCTGGTGGTGGCCCGCGTCGACGACCTTGGGCACGAAGCTGACCGTGTCACCGTTCGAGGCGTGCTCGATCTGCATCTCGGCGACGTCGAAGCCGAGTTCGTTGAGGCGGCGGATCCGGCGCTCGATGTACTGGTACTGGCCGGCCGGGTAGACGGAGGTGCGGGTCAGCTCGTCCCACAGGCTGCGGTAGCGGGCACAGATCTCCATGCCGAACTCGATGGGATCCACGGACGGGTGCAGGGCCCCGGACGCCTCCAGGTCCAGCAGCTCCCCGCTGATGTTCACCCGGGCGAGGTCCAGGTCGTACTCACGCTGTCCGACGCTGAGCTGCGGATGCAGATCACCGGTCTCGGCGTCCACCAGATAGGCGGCGTAGGCACCCGCGTCCCGCCGGAAGAGCGTGTTGGACAGCGAGCAGTCGCCCCAGGCGAACCCGGCCAGGTGCAGCCGCACCAGCAGCACTGCGAGCGCGTCCATCAGCCGGTGCATGGTGGCCGGGCGCATGGTCGTCTCGAACATCGAGCGATACGGCATCGAGCCGCCCAGATGCCGGGTGATCAGGACGCTCTCCAGCGGGGAGCCGTCCGCGGCGGTGCGGCCGGTCACCACGGCGAGGGGGTCCACCGACGGGATGCCGAGCCGGTCCAGGTCGCGCAGCATGTCGTACTCGCGCTGCGCGGGCCGCTGGGCCAGTTCCTTGACGGCGATCACCTCGTCGCCGGCCCGGGAGTAGCGCACCACGTGCCGGGAGATACCGCGCGGCAGCGGCACGAGGTACTCCTCCGGCCACTCCTCGAGGGGCACGTCCCAGGGCAGTTCCAGCAAGAGCGCGGGATGCTCCGGGTTGGTCGCGCTGATCTGCAGTGCCATGGGCCGGGTGTCCTTGTCTCGCCGCCGATCGTCACATCAGATTAAAGGGCGAGTTCGCGGGCCCGGAGCGCGGCGTCCCGCACCGGACCCCGGTGGACCGGCCCGTGCCCGGGCAGCAGCAGCTCGCCCTCCAGCTTCGCGAGCAGATCCAGGGAGGCCACGGCACGCGGGCGCTCGTGGTGGAACATGTCCGGCAGCAGCTGCGGCCCCTCGATCCGCGAGGTGGCGTGGCCGCTGACCAGGGCGTCGCCGGAGATCAGCACGCCGGTGCCCGGCACGTGGTAGGCGCAGTGGCCATCGGTGTGGCCCGGTGTGTGCACCGGCACGGGCCGGCCGGGCAGGTCGAGGGCACCCGCAGTCGGGAACGACTCGGGGGCCGTGACCGGGTTGTGCGTCGTGCCGCCGGAGCGCAGCGCGTGCACCACCCACGGCAGGACACCGGGCCGCCAGGCGTTCTTCAGCACCGTCCCGACGGACACCTGGTGCAGGAATTCCCGGCGCGCGTGCGGCACTTCGGCCTCGTGCAGATAGACGGGCGTGCCGTAGGTGGCGCGCAGGTACTCGGCGGAACCCAGGTGGTCGTTGTGCGCGTGCGTGATCAGCACGGCCGCGACCGCCTCCGGGGAGCTGCCCACCTCCGCGAGCGAGGCGAGGACCTGCTCCCGGTCGCCGGGGTAGCCGGTGTCGACCAGCGTGACGGCGTCCCCCTCCGTGAGGATCACCCAGTTGGTGTTGGAGCCGTGCACCAGGTAGGTGCCGTCCGCGACTTGCCGTACGTCTGCCCGCATGATCGCCCCGCGTTCCGTGGTCCCAGCCCGACGGGAGAAGGAAAGCAGACCCCACGGCAGGCGGAATCACCGGGTCCGCAGTCAACGTGCCCGCGCGACAGGGCGGTCAGGGCCGTCTCACTGCACGCCGTGCGGGCGGAACTGGACGCTGATGCGCGGCCCGGTCGCCCGCGTGCTCTTGGGGACGGAGTGTTCCCAGGTGCGCTGGCAGGAACCGCCCATCACAACGAGGTCCCCGTGGCCCAGGGGCCGGCGCACGGTCTCGCGACCGCCCCGCATCGGGCGCAGCAGCAGATCCCGGGGTGCTCCCACCGACAGGATGGCGACCATCGTGTTCTCGCGTGCGCCGCGTCCGATCCGGTCGCCGTGCCAGGCCACGCTGTCCCGGCCGTCTCGGTAGTAGCAGAGCCCTGCCGTGGTGAACGGCTCGCCCAGTTCGCCGGAGTAGTGGGCGGTAAGGGCGTCCCGCGCCTCGTCCAGCACCGGGTGCGGCAGCGGGTCGTCCGCGCCGTAGAACGCGAGCAGCCGGGGGACGTCGACGACGTGGTCGTACATCGTGCGCCGCTCCGCACGCCACGGCACCTCGGCGGCCAGCTGTTCGAACAGGTCGTCGGAACCGCTGAGCCACGCCGGGAGGACGTCGAGCCAGGCGCCGAATCCGAGGTCGGTGCGGCTGATCCCGTCGAGAGGACCGAGGCGCAGCTCGTCGGTCTGGTCGAAGAGGGAGCCCTGGAGGTGCATGAGCCCAGCGTACTCCGTAATCGAAAATATGTTCCATCGAATTGGGGAGGGCTCCATGACGCGAGGCTTTCGATACATCGGTGTATCGAATACAGTCCTGTATCGAAAGGGGGCCGGAGATGGCCGTGGAGGGAACGACGGGGCGTGTGACCAGGCGCCGGGTGCGCACGCGGGCCAACCTCCTGGACGCCGCGTTCTCCGTGTTCGCGGCCAAGGGCTTCGGGCACGTCTCCATCGAGGAGGTCTGCGAGGCCGCCGGCTACAGCCGAGGCGCCTTCTACTCCAACTTCTCCAGCCTCGACGAGCTGTTCTTCGCCCTCTACCGAGAGCGGGCCGACCTGATCGCCGAGCAGGTGTCGGGGGCCCTCGCCCTCGACGGCCCCGGCCTGGACGTGCCGGCCGCGGTGGACCGCGTCACCGAGGTGCTGCTCCTCGACCGGGACTGGCTCCTGGTGAAGACGGACTTCCTCGTGCACGCGGCCCGCGACCCGGACGTGGCGCGCAGCCTGCTGGAGCACCGTGCGCGGCTGCGGCAGGCGATCGCCGACCGGCTCGGCCGGGCCCGCGGGCACACCGCGCTGCCCGCCGTCCTGGGCGACACGGACGGCGCCGCCCGCGCCGTGGTCGCGGCGTACGACGGCGTCACCACGCAACTGCTGCTGGACCGGGACGTCGAACACGCCCGCGTCTGGCTGAAGCAACTGCTCACGGCCCTGCTGACCGACGGCAGCGGCACCCCCGATCAGAACTGAGGAAGGGAACGGTCGCCATGGATGCCGACGTCATCGTCGTAGGAGCGGGCCTCGCCGGCCTGGTCGCCGCACACGAGCTGACCAGCAAGGGCCGCAGGGTCGCCCTCGTCGACCAGGAGAACGCCGCCAACCTCGGGGGACAGGCCTTCTGGTCCTTCGGCGGGCTGTTCCTCGTCGACTCGCCGCAGCAGCGGCGCCTGGGCATCAAGGACTCCTTCGACCTCGCCTGGAGCGACTGGCGCGGCAGCGCCGGCTTCGACCGGCTGGAGGACGAGGACTCCTGGGCCGTGCGCTGGGCGCGCGCCTACGTCGAGTTCGCCGCCGGGGAGAAGCGGTCCTGGCTGGACGGGCACGGCATCACGTTCCTGCCCACCGTCGGCTGGGCCGAGCGCGGCGACCTCACGGCGCACGGGCACGGCAACACCGTGCCCCGCTTCCACATCGCCTGGGGCACCGGCACCGGCGTGGTCGAACCGTTCGTGCGCTACGCCAAGCAGGCCGCCCGCGACGGCCTGCTCACCTTCCACCACCGCCACCGCGTCGACGAACTGGTCGTCGAAGGCGGCACCGCCCGGGGCGTACGCGGCACGGTCCTGGCCGACGACTCCGCACCCCGCGGCGTCGCCTCCAACCGCGACCCGGCCGGCGAGTTCGAACTCACCGCCCAGGCCGTCATCGTCACCAGCGGCGGCATCGGCGCGAACCACGACATCGTCCGCCGCCACTGGCCCGAACGCCTCGGCACCCCGCCGCAGGAGATGGTCACCGGCGTACCCGCCTACGTCGACGGGCGGATGCTCGACATCAGCGCCCGGGCGGGCGTACGGCTGGTCAACCGCGACCGCATGTGGCACTACACCGAGGGTCTGCGGAACTGGGACCCGATCTGGCCCGGCCACGGCATCCGCATCCTGCCCGGGCCGTCCTCGATGTGGTTCGACGCCCTCGGCCGCCGTCTGCCCGGGCCCTGCCTGCCCGGCTACGACACCCTCGGCACCCTGAAGCACCTGCGCACCACCGAGGACATCGCCGGGTACGACCACTCCTGGTTCATCCTCAGCCAGAAGATCATCGAGAAGGAATTCGCGCTGTCGGGCTCCGAGCAGAACCCCGACATCACCGCCAAGGACCGCGCCGGGTTCCTCAAGGAACGCATCCTCGGCAAGGGCGCGCCCGGACCGGTCGACGCGTTCCTGCGCAAGGGCGCCGACTTCGTGACCGCGACCGGCGTCGAACAGCTCGTCGCGAAGATGAACGACCTCACCGACAAGCCGCTCCTCGACGCGGCCGGGATCAAGCGCCAGATCGAGGCCCGCGACCTGCAGATCGCCAACCCCTACGCCAAGGACGCCCAGGTGCAGGGCATCCGCAACGCCCGCCGCTACATCGGCGACCGCCTCGGCCGGGTCGCCACCCCGCACCGCATCCTCGACCCGGCGGCCGGCCCTCTGATCGGCGTCAAGCTGAACATCCTCACCCGCAAGACCCTCGGCGGCATCCAGACCGACCTGGACTCCCGCGCCCTCGGGGCGGACGGCAAGCCGGTGGAGGGGCTGTACGCGGCCGGCGAGGTCGCCGGTTTCGGCGGCGGCGGTGTCCACGGCTACAACGCCCTGGAGGGCACCTTCCTCGGCGGCTGCCTCTTCTCGGGCCGGGCGGCGGGCCGAGCGGCGGCGAAGCAGACCGCCTGACGGGACCGGGCCCGTCTCCTCAGTCTTCGAGGAGGCGGGCCAGTACCGTCGCGTGGCTCTGCTCCGGCGTCTTGGACGCGGTCAGCAGTGTCACGTCACCCTTGCGGACCAGGTCCCGCACCCGGCCGAGGAGTTCGGCGGCCTCGTCGCCGGTGAGCTCCGCCTCGTACCGCGCGGCGAACTCCTCGTAGGAGGCATCGCCCGCGTGGTACCAGCGGCGCAGTTCCGTCGACGGGGTGACCGCCTTCGGCCACTCGTCCACCCGGGCCGCGGCCTTCGACAGGCCGCGCGGCCACAGCCGGTCGACCAGGACACGTGTCCCGTCCTCCGGCTCGGGCGGATCGTAGACACGGCGGACGCGCACGCTCATGGCCGGCCCCTTTCACGGCGGACGGGTCTGCCGGGAGCGTAACCCCGGCCGCGCAGAACGGCCGGTGGAGGGACGTCAGCCGGAGCGGCGCCGGGCTGCCGCGCGCCGCTTCAGCGCACGCCGTTCCGTCTCGCTCGTGCCGCCCCACACCCCGATGGACTGCCCCGTGTCCATGGCCCATTGCAGGCACTCGTCCTGGACGGGGCAGCGCCGGCACACCGACTTGGCCTGCTCCGTCTGCAGCAAGGCCGGTCCCGTGGTGCCGATCGGGAAGAAGAGCTCGGGGTCCTCGTGCCGGCAGGCAGCGTGGTCTCGCCAGTTGTCCATCGAAGTCACCTGCATCACAGTAGAAACGTGCCCGTTCGGATGCTTACTCCTTTTCGGGTCACCTGTCGATGCCTCGTGAAACAACGCCTCCCGGCCAACCGGTCACTGCTCGCGCATGCCCCAGGGCGAGCCATAGGCCGTCAGCAGGTCCAGGAACGGGCGGGCCGGGAACGCCTCCGGGCCGAGCACGCCCGTGCCGGACCAGGCGCCGGTGGCGAGGAGTTCGAGCGCGACGACCGGGTTGACGGCGGTCTGCCACACCACGGCCTGGCTGCCGTACTCCTTCATCGACCACTGGTTGTCGACCACGTGGTACAGGTACACCTCGCGCGGCTTCCCGTCCTTCACACCCCGCACCCAGGTGCCCGCGCACGTCTTGCCGTGCATCCGCTCGCCCAGGGTCGCCGGGTCGGGCAGGCACGCGGCGACCACGTCCCGGGGTGAGACCGCCACCGGGCCGTCGGGACCCGGCACCGTCACCGGGTCGGTGCGGTCCAGACCCAGCCGGTGCAGCGTCTTCAGCGTCTCGACGAACTCCCGGCCCAGGCCGTACTTGAAGGTGACGCGGCGCGCGTCGACCCAGCGGGGGACCAGCAGCACCTCCTCGTGCTCCACGTTGACGCACTCGACCGGGCCGATGCCCTCGGGGAAGTCGAAGACCTCGGGCTCGCTGAAGGGCTCGGTGGTGAACCAGCCGCGGTCGGCCTCGTAGACGACCGGCGGGTTGAGGCATTCCTCGATGGTGGTCCAGATGCTGAACGAGGGCGCGAAGTCGTAGCCGTCGACGGTCAGGTTCGCGCCGTCGCGGATGCCGATCTCCTCGATCTCGTCGAAGAGTTCGTCGGCGGCATGGCGGGCGAAGACGTCCGACAGGCCCGGCTCCACCCCCATGCCGACGAGGGCCAGGACCCCCTCCTTCTCCCAGTCGGCCGCCTCGGCGAACTGCTCGTCGCCGAGCTTCACCCCGCACTCCGCGTACGGCCGTTCCCCGTGCGGGCGGGACAGCGACATCGCCATGTCGAGATAGGTGGCGCCCGCGGCGCGGGCCGCGCGGAACAGGGGCATCACAAAGCGCGGGTCGGTGGCGTTGAGCAGGACGTCGCAGCGGTGCCGTGCCAGCAGACGGGCCACCGCCGCCTCGTCGCCCGCGTCCACCCGCTCGGCGGTGAACCGCGCGTCGCCGCCGAGTGCCGCGACCGCCGCCTCGGCCCGGGCCGGGTCGTAGTCGGCCACCACCATCGCCTCGAAGAACGGTCGCCGGGCCGCGATCCGGGTGATCGCGCCGCCCACACCGCCGGCGCCCACGAGCAGTACACGCATGACAGAAACTCCCTTTTTGCGAAGAACGTGGAGGGCCCTTGAGGAGATGAAACGCCGCCCTCTGTCTTAAGGTCAATGGCGTTGGCATAAGGAGGGAGCCGTCGTGCCGAAGCCCGTGGTGCCGGAGGAGAAACGCCGCCGGCGCAGGCCCACCAAGAGCGGCACCGTGCTGTCCGAAGAGCTGATCGTCGAGACGGCGCTGCGCATGCTGCACGAACACGGCAGCGCCGGACTGACCGCCCGCAGGCTCGGCCTGGCCCTGGACGCCGACCCGAGCACGCTCTACCGGTACTTCCGGGGCATGGACGACCTGACGCTCGCCATCGGCGACGCGCTGATCGGGCAGGCGCTCGGCGGCTGGGCGCCGACGGGGGAGTGGCGGGCGGACCTGCGGGCCGTCGGGCTGCGCATCCACGCCGCGTACGTGGCGCATCCGCAGGCGGCCGTGCTCACCGCCAGCCGGGTCTCGGGCCGGGCCCACGAACTCGCCGCCGACGAGGCGGTCCTGGACCTCCTGCGCACGGCGGGCTTCCCGCTGCCGGACGCGGTGCGGATCTACCACGCCTTCGTCGACACCACGCTGGCCTTCGCCGCACTCGACGCCGCCTCGCTGGCACTGCCCCGTGCCTCACTGCACGCCGACGAGGAGATGTGGCGTTCGACGTACGCCCACCTGCCCGCCACCACCCATCCCCGCATCGCGGAAGCGGCACCCCTGCTCGCCACCCGCATGCTGACCAGCGCCTATCCGACGGCCCTGGAGATGCTGCTGGACAGCGCGGCGACGCAGTTGGACGGCATCGAGGCGTAGGGCGGCACGCCTCAGTTGCGCAGTGCCTCCGCTGCGGTCGCCGTCACCGTCTCCGCCACCTGCGCCAGCGCCGGGGAGTCGAGCTTCCACTGCTGCCAGTACAGAGGCACGTCGACCGGCCGGCCCGAGGCGAGTCCCACGAGCCGGCCAGTGCGCAGCAGCGGGTCCGCCTGGGCCTCGGGTACCAGGCCCCAGCCCAGCCCGGCGGCCACGGCATCGACGAACCCCTCCGAGGTCGGCACGTAGTGCCGCAGCGCGCTCGCCCCGCTCCGTCCCCGGGTGAGCCGGCGGACGAAGCCGTCCTGGAAGTCGTCCCTGCGGTCGAAGGTCACGACGGGCACGTCGAGCAGCACCTGCTCCAGGGGGCCGCCGAGGTGGCGGGCGGCGAAGTCCGGCGCGGCCACCGGGACGTAGCGCATCCGGCCGAGGGAGCGCACCGAGCAGCCCGGCACGGCGTCCGGCGACGAGGTCACCGCGGCCATCACCACCCCCTCCCGCAGCAGCGCCGCCGTATGGTCCTCGTCCTCGCGGCGCAATTCGAAGTAGAGCCGCAGTTCCTCCGGTACGCGGGTGAGCACCCCGAGGAACCAGGTGGCCAGCGAGTCCGCGTTCACCGCGACCGAGACCCGGGTCGGCTCGCCGGTACCGCTCAGGCCCAGCTCCGCGTACGCATCGCGCTCCAGCCGAGCCACCTGGCGGGCCAGCCGCACCAGCACCTCGCCCGACTCGGTGGGCCGCACCGGCTTGGTCCGCAGCAGCAGGACCCGCCCCGTGCGCTGCTCCAGCGCCTTCACGCGCTGGCTGATCGCCGACGGCGTCACATGCAGCGCGGCCGCCGCCGCGTCGAACGTGCCCTCGTCCACGACCGCGAGCAGGGTCCGCACCTGGTCCAGAGGCAGGTCCGGCATCACCGATGTCATCACGT
Organism: Streptomyces sp. NPDC055506; assembly: GCF_053643595.1. Taxonomy (NCBI): domain Bacteria; kingdom Bacillati; phylum Actinomycetota; class Actinomycetes; order Kitasatosporales; family Streptomycetaceae; genus Streptomyces; species Streptomyces sp. NPDC055506. The sequence goes on from NZ_JBSHKH010000020.1 coordinate 54,614, forward strand.
GCGCTAATGATACGTAAGAATCTTTAGCTGTACCCGGACCGGGTCCGTCCGTAGCGTCAAGGTCATGACCAGCACCTTCACCGCCGCGGCCGCGGGTTTCGGCACCGGACTGTCCCTCATCGTCGCCATCGGTGCCCAGAACGCCTTCGTCCTGCGCCAGGGGGTCCGCCGCGAGGCGGTCCTCGCCGTCGTCGGCATCTGCGCCCTGTCCGACGCAGCCCTCATCACGCTCGGGGTCGGCGGGGTCGGAGCGGTGGTGGTGACATGGCCGGGCGTGCTGACGGCGGTCGGCTGGATCGGCGGCGCGTTCCTGCTCTGCTACGGCGCCCTGGCCGCCCGCCGGGTGTTCCGGCCGGGCGGCGGCGGCCTCCGGGCGGAGGGTGAGGCGGCCGGATCACGCCGCCGGGCCGTGCTCACCTGCCTGGCGATGACCTGGCTCAACCCGCACGTCTACCTCGACACCGTCTTCCTGCTGGGCTCCGTCGCCGCCGACCACGGCCCGCTGCGCTGGACGTTCGGTCTGGGCGCCGTGCTGGCCAGCCTGTGCTGGTTCACCGTCCTCGGCTTCGGCGCCCGGCTGCTCGGCCGTCACCTCGCCAAGCCAGCCGCCTGGCGGGTCATGGACGGCGTGCTCGCCGTCACCATGATCGCGCTCGGTGCCGCGCTCATCGCCGGAAGCTGAGACCTCGCCTCCGGGGCGCTCGGCGGCTGGTGGGATAGTGATCCCCGGCCGGGTAGCTGTAGCGAGCATCCAGGAAGCGGCGAGTGGACACCAGCGAGAGCACGACGGAAGAGCAGGATCCCGCGCCGGAGGCACCCCCGCGCCGCGGCTGGCGGCGCTGGGCCATGGACACCCGCCCCCTGCGCCGCCCCGCCTACAGAAGGCTGTGGGGCTCGACCATCGTCACGGCCGTCGGCAGCCAGCTCACCGCGGTCGCCGTGCCCAAGCAGATCTACGACATCACCGGCTCCTCGGCCTGGGTGGGCGCGGCGAGCCTGGCGGGCCTCGTGCCTCTGATCGTGTTCGCGCTGTGGGGCGGGGCGATCGCCGACAGCATGGACCGGCGCAAGCTGCTGCTGATCACCAACATCGGCATCGCCGTCACCTCGCTGCTGTTCTGGCTCCAGGCCTTCGCGGGCCTTGAGTCGGTGGCCGCGCTCATGGTGCTGCTCGCGATGCAGCAGGCCTTCTGGGGCCTGAACGCACCGGCCCGCACCGCCTCCATCGCCCGGCTGGTCCCCGAGGACGAACTGCCGGCGGCGGGTGCCCTCGGCTCGACCGTGATGCAGACCGGCCAGGTGGTCGGTCCGCTGCTCGCCGGCGCCCTCATCCCCGTGATCGGCCTGCCCGAGCTCTATCTGATCGACGCCCTGGCCCTGTGCGTCACGGTGTGGGCGGTGTACCGGCTGCCGTCGCTGCCGCCCCTGGCCGGCACGGGCAAACGCCGCGCGGGCGTGCGGGAGATCGCCGCCGGTTTCCGCTACATCTCCGGGCACACCGTGTTGCTGCTGTCGTTCCTCGCCGACATCATCGCCATGGTCCTCGGCATGCCGCGCGCCCTGTTCCCGCAGCTCGCCGCCCAGACCTACGCGCCCTACGGCGAAGGTCTCGCGCTGGGCCTGCTGTTCGCGGCGATCCCCATCGGCGCCGTGCTGGGCGGACTGTTCTCCGGCACCTTCTCCCGGGCGCGCCGACACGGCTGGATGGTCATCGGGGCGGTGGTCGCGTGGGGTGCGGCGATCGCGGGCTTCGGGCTGAGCACCAGTCTGTGGGTCGGGGTGGCGTTCCTCGCCGTGGCCGGTGTGGCCGACATGGTCTCGATGGTCTTCCGGGGCGCGATCCTGCTGTCCGCCGCCACCGACGAGATGCGCGGGCGCATGCAGGGCGTCTTCACCGTCGTCGTGGCGGGCGGCCCGCGCCTCGCCGACGTACTGCACGGCACGGCGGGCTCCGCCTTCGGCCCCCGCACCGCCGTCACGGGCGGCGGCCTGCTGGTCGTGGCCGTGATGCTGGCCCTGGCCGCCGCGGTACCGGCACTGCGCCGCTACCGCATCTGAGTCTCAGAGGGCCCCTCGCCGGTGCAGTGTGTACTGCTCCATCAGTTTGCCGCGAGTCATCTCCAGCCGGTGCGCGAGCACCTCGGCGACCGATCGCACCAGCAGCAGACCCAGCTGGGAGTCCTCCTCGCACAGCTCCAGCACGGCCGCCGCGTCGAACTCGTAGGCCCGTACGGGACTGAACGCCACCGCGCCGAAGTCCCAGGTGTGCGGCGGGAACAGCCAGGACCAGCCGAGCAGGTCGCCCGCGCCGAGGCTGGCCACGGTGACCCGTTGCAGGGAGTTGACCTCCTGATCCAGGGAGACCGCACCGGAACGGATGACCCAGAAGCGGTCGGCCGCGCCGCCCGCCTCGAAGATGCGGGTGTCCTCGGGGAAGGACACCTCCCGCGCGAGCGCCATCAGACGCTGCCGCTGGGGCGGAGGCAGGGCGGTCAGGAGTTTGATCGCTTTGGTCATGACGCGGAGCTCCTCGCCGGGCGGTCGACTACCGGTGCATTCTCCCTACGCCCATTTCAGCCGCTGGCGGAGCCTCGGGCACCTCGGCGTGGGCAACTTTCTCCGGGCATGAAAAAGCCCTGGCTGGACGGGGGAGACCAGCCAGGGCCGTTAGCGGTGACGAACGGGGGAACGCGGGTTCGACCCCGCCATCACGTATGAATGAACGATAAACCATCCAGGGGCCGTCCGTGCACCCCGGACCGGGCCGGGTGACCCGTTTCACGTCGGAGTCACCGTGCGCTGTCGGAGACGACACGGACCGTATCCAGCTTCGGGTCCGTGGGATCGGGTAGGTGCATGCCCGCCGCCAGCCCTGTGCGCAGATACGCCAGCACCGGCTCGGTGAGGCGCTCACCCGGGAGGACGGCCGGGATGCCGGGCGGATACGGCGTGATCATCTCCGCCGCGACCCGTCCGGCCGCCTCGCCCACCGGCGCGTCCTCGGCCGGGCCGAAGAACGCGTCGCGGGGCAGCATGACCTGCTCCATCCGCAGCTCGGCCGACGACGGCACCTCCACCCGCGGCCCCCGGGGCAGATCCCCCGCGGCCCGGGCGAGATCGCGCAGCGCCTCCAGCAACGGCCCGGTCGTCTCCCGGTCGTCGCCGTGGGTGATCTGCATGCCGATGCGGCGGTGGTCCACCAGATGCGCGTCGATGTGCCGGTGCTCGCGCAGCCAGTCCGCCGCCTGGAAGCCCGTGATCCCGAGCCCGGTGAGATCGATGACCCCGGGCAGGGGGTCGAAGTCGTCGGAGAGCCCAGGGCCGCAGAAGTCCCGTCGGTCGTTGACGTGCAGCCCGTCGATCTCCTCGATGGCGGACCGGACCTCGGCCGCGAGATCCAGCGCGCCGCCCATCAGCTCCTCGCCGTGCAGCGCCATCTGCCGCCGCCAGCCGTCCAAACCCGCGAAGATCAGCACCGAGGGACTGGTGGTGCCCAGCAGGTCCGCGCGCATCCCCAGCAACTGCGGCGGGACCAGGTCGCCCCGCAGATGGAAGACCGAGCCCTGTTCCAGGCCGCTGCCCATCTTGTGGATGCTGGTCACGCAGATGTCCGCGCCCGCGTCCATCGCCCAGGACGGCAGATCGGGGTGGAACGGCAGATGCGCGCCCCACGCCTCGTCCACGATCAGCGGCAGCGCCCGCCGGTGGCACACCTCGGCGATCGCCCCGAGGTCCGCGCAACCGCCGTACGGCGTGGGGCTCGTGACCAGCGCGCCCCGCGCGTCCGGGTGGGCCCCGAAGGCCCGCTCGAAGTCCTCGGCGGACGGCGGATGGGCCAGTTTCCGCTCGGCGTCCCAGCGCGGGTCGACCCAGACGGGTTCGATACCGGACAGGATCAGCCCCGCCACCACCGACTTGTGCGCGTCACGCCCGATCAGCAGCTTCTCGTGCGGCCCCGCGACCGACAGCATGGCCGCCTTCACCGACAGGGAGCTGCCGCACGTACTGAAGTAGGTGTGCTCGGCGTGCACCGCGTCGGCCATCAGCTCCTGTGCCCGGTGCAGCACCTGTCCCCGGGTGAGCCGGTCGTCCAGACCGCCCGAGGCCAGCACGTCGCCGTGGAACACCGCGTCACCGAGGACCTCCCGGACCATCGGATCGGCGCCGCGCGCCTGCTTGTGCCCGGGTGGCGAGAACGACAGATGCCCCTTGCGGCGGTACTCGTCCAGGGCTTCCAGAACCGGTGCGCGGGTGTGGTCGACTGTCATCCGCACCGGGTTCCCGCCGCGTCCCGTCGCAATCGGCCGCCGTCCGGTACGGGGTACGGACCCTCCCGGTCAGCCCTCCGTACCGTGCTTGCCCGGCGTCAGGATCTCGTCCAGCACCGTGACCACCGCCTCGTAGGACATTCCTCGTACGGTCGCGTCCCTGGCCCCCTTCGGGTCGGTCGCGCTCAGTTCCTCGCTCCTGGCCCGCCACGTCCGTTCCTCGCGCATCGCGCAGGCCCTCGCGCGCCGGATGCGCCGCAGCAGTTCGTCCGAGTCCACCACATCGGTCATGCACCCCGCCTACCCACACAAGGCGCCGAGATGGCACCGACCGGCGGCCGTTCGGGCGCTTTTCGGCAGGAAAGGCGGACCGGAGGTTTGCAGGTGCGGGGAGAGGTCAGCCGAAGAGAAGAGGCCCGCGGCGCTCGCGAGGTGCGCGCCCCGAACGCCGCGGGAGGTTGAAGGAAGCAGCGGGCACCGTGAGCCCCAGGCGTGCCCGAGCGGGCGGCCACGGAACGCGGGCCGGGCCCGGCTTCCGTCTTCACCGACCAGGGAGCTGAAGGATGTGCGACGAGCACATGATCGAATCCGTACTCGGGCCGCTCGGCGCGGACCTGGACCGGCCGTGCAAACCCGCTGAGGCGCGCCGGGCCGTGGAGCGCGCCGTGGCCGAACGCTGCCGTACCACTCACACCCCGTGCGACGCGGACGCCCTGTCCGACGCGCTGCTCGTCGTCTCGGAACTGACGACCAACGCGATCCTGCACGGCGGCGGCGTCACCGACTTCCGGGTCGACGTCGACGGCCCCGGCGTGCGAGTGTCGGTGAGCGACCGCAGTGACGAACTGCCCGTGACGGCGCCACCCGTGGATCCGCACGGACGGCTGCGGCACGGTGGCCACGGCTGGCCCATCGTGTGCCGGCTCTCCCGCGACGTCCGCGTCGCGGACCTGCCTGCCGGCGGCAAGTGCATCACCGCCGTCGTACCCCTCGCCTGAAACCCGGTTGCCGGCTCCCGGGCAGATTGCACAGCAAAGTGGAGTTTGTTCCACCGGGGGCAGGGCAGTCGCAATCTCGTGCTTCGGACCGGAGGCGCGCCAGCGGGAGCGGTATGGCTGCCCCGGAGGCCCTCCAGGCGATCCGGGCAGCGACCTTCCTGCGGTACACCCTGAAATCACCGTTGTCAGGAGCGAATCCGCATGCTCATCGACACGCCCACGAACCGCCCCGACACGCCCGGAACCACGACCACCGCCACTCGGCGGCGGCACGACGACGCCCCGGACACCGCCGCCCTGTTCACCCGGCTGGCGGAACTGGAGGAGGGCCCCGAGCGGGAAGCCGTCCGTGACGAGCTCGTCACGCTGTGGCTGCCCATGGCCCACCGCATCGCCGGCCGCTTCCGCGAGCGCGGCGAGTCGCTCGAGGACCTCAAGCAGGTGGCGGCCCTGGGGCTGGTCAAGGCCGTCGACCGTTTCGACCCGAGCCGGGGAGCCTTCGAGAGCTACGCCGTCCCCACCATCACCGGTGAGGTCAAGCGGCATTTCCGGGACCGGATGTGGGCCCTGCGGGTCCCCCGCCGGGTGCAGGAACTGCGTAACAAGGTGCGGGTGGCACGCCGTGAACTCACCCAGAACCCGGGCAGCCCCGAGCCCTCCGTGGCGGACCTCGCCGCCCGCACCGGCCTGACCGAGGAAGAGGTCGGCGCCGGGCTCGAAGCGCTGGAGAGCTTCAGCACCCTGTCGCTGGACGCCGAGCTCTCGGCCGACGACGACGGCTACAGCCTCGCGGACACCCTCGGCGCGGCTGACGCCTCCTATGACGTCGTGGTCGACCGCGAGTCCGCCAAGGAAGGCCTGCGCCGCCTGCCGGAACGCGAACGGGCCATTCTCTACATGCGCTTCTTCGAGGACATGACGCAAAGCCGCATCGCCGACCACCTCGGCATCTCCCAGATGCACGTCTCCCGTCTCATCAGCCGCAGCTGCGCCCGGGTGCGCGACGAGGCCTTGGGGCAGCGGACGGGCGCCCGGGACAGCGGGGGCACCTCCACGACGGCCTGACCATCCGACCCACGAGGAGCGAGAACCACATGCTGAGACCCCACCCCGCGGTGCTGCGCCGCCTCGTCGACGAGTACGAGGCACTGGTACCGGCCGCCGAGGCCGGAAACGCACCGGCCGAGGCCGGGCCGCGGGCCCGCGACCTGGCGTACACGCTGTGCGTGTCCACCGGCACCCGGGACGTCGGACGAGCCCTGGAAGTCGCTCACCAGTGGCTCGCGACCGCACCCGCACCGGCCCGGGAGACCGCTGCCCTGGCCACCTGACAACGGGCGGAACAGGGGCCCGGCCGACGGCATCAGCCGCGGCCAGGCCCCTTCGCGTCCCGCGAAGGCCGGGTCCCCGGGGGCGGCGAGGCCGGAACGCGCTGGTCCGGCAGTCGGCCGGGTGTGTGGCCGCCGAGCCGGGGCATCCGGAACGCCGGGAGGTCGACATGAACACGAGTGCGCTGGCACAGACCGGACGGTTCCGGGCCCGACGGGCGGCACGGGGTTCGGTGACGGAGGGGGCGGCACGGGCGGGACTCACCGCCCGGGGCGTGATCTATCTGCTCGTGGGCGCGCTGGCGCTGCAGATCGCCTTCGGCGACACCAAGGAGCAGGCCGACCGCGGGGGAGCCCTGGCGGCGATCTCGCAGAAGCCGTTCGGAGCGGTGCTGCTCTGGGCCCTGGGCATCGGGCTCGTGGGCATGGCCCTGTGGCGGCTGTCCGAGGTGTTCTTCGGCTCCGTCGGACAGGACGGCCGCAGCGCCCGCAAGCGACTGATGGCGGGCGTCCGCTTCGCGTTCTACGTCTTCGTCGCCTACTCCGTGCTGTCGTTCGCGGCCAGCCGTGACCAGAGCGGTGGCGGCTCCAGCGACCAGCAGTCCCGGGACGCCACCGCCAGGGCCCTGGAGCTGCCCGCCGGGCAGTGGCTGGTCGGCGCGGCCGGGATCGCGATCGTCGCCGCGGGCGGGTGGATCGGCGTACGGGCGGTCCTGCGCAAGTACCACGACAAGCTCCGGCTCGGGCAGATGGGCCCCCGCACCCGGCGGCTGGTGGACTTCACGGGCGTGGCAGGCGGAGCCGCCCGCGGGCTGGTCTTCGCCGTGGCCGGCGTCTTCGCCGTCCGCGCCGCGATCGAGTACGAACCCGATAAGGCCAAGGGCCTGGACGACACCCTGCGCACCTTCGCCGACACCCCGCTCGGCCCCTGGCTGCTGGTCTGTGTCGCGGCCGGGCTCGTGCTCTTCGGGGTGTTCTCCTTCGCCATGGCCCGCTGGCGACGCGTCTGAGCCGCGTCGTGCGGGGAACACGATGCCAATGAGCGATTCCGAGATTCCGCATGGCGACGACCGGCCCGTGGACATGTACCTGGACCTCCTGCGCATCCGGATGGACACCGAGGACTACCGCCTCCTGATGCGCGTGGTGGAGCCCGTCCTCGAGGCGATCGACGAGGAGCGCCTGTCCAGCCTCGACTTCGCGCTCGACTCAGGGGCCGGCGACGAACTGCCCCAAGAGGTGCGTGACGAGGTGGCCCTCGTCATCGCCACCGCCGTCACCGGCCGCCTGGACAACGAAGTGGTCGAACTCGACGTCGACGAGACCGGCCCGGTCAGGATCGTCACGGACGCGACCACCGCGTCCGATCCCGACCGCCTCGGCGAGATAGCCGACTACATCAAGGAACGGCACAGGCAGACCGAGGAGCTCCGGGGCATCGCCGAGGTGAGCGGTCTGCCCACGGACTTCTGAGCGGTACCGGCCGGACTTCTGAGCGGTACCGGCCTCAGCCCCGGGGTTCCGCCACCGGCACGCCCAGCGGCCGGGCCAGGCCCACCACGGCCTCGTCCAGCCGCTCCAGGTGCCGCAGCACGCGGTCGGTGATCCGGCCGTAGCGCGGTGTGCCGGCGTCGGACCCCAGCAGCGAGGCGATGCTCGGGCCCGTCTCCACCCGGGCCCCGGCGTGCTCGTCCTCGACCCGGGCCGCGATGGCCCCGATGTTGCGCACGGTACGCGCCGCGGCCCCGCGCAACCGCGGATCCGCCGCGATCGAGGGATGCGTGGGCAGCAGCTCGGCGGTCGCCGCCAGCGTCCGCGCGTGGTACGCGCACGTCTCCAGCAGCGCCACCACGTACCGGGCCGTGTGGCGCCGGGCCCGCAGCGGCGTGACCGGGTGGGTCAGCGGCTGCGTGGCCGCCCGCAGATCGGCCAGCGCCTGGTCCAGGTCACGCGCCTTGTCCAGCAGCTCGTCCGCGGGCCCGCCGCTGAGCTGCCCGACCGCCGACTCCGTGACATCGGCCAGCCGTTCGAGCACGGTGCCGAGCAGCTCGTTCGTACGGCGGTCGGTCCGCACCGGCAGGACCAGCGCCGCCGCGACCACGCCGCAGGCCGCACCGAGGGCGGTCTCCTCCACCCGCAGCAGAAGCACGTCGAGGCTGTAGGTGTGCAGCAGCGTGTACAGCAGCCCTAGCATCGCCGTGACGAAGAACGACATCAGCGTGTACGACAACGGCGCCGAGTAGAACATCGCGAAGATCAGCACCAGCACCAGCGCGAACGCCGTCCAGGTGTGCTGTCCGACCAGGCCCGCCAGCACGATTCCGGCCACGACGCCGAACACCGTGCCGAGCAGCCGCCGGTAGCCCTTGACGAGGATCTCGCCCGTGGAGGCGGTGTTCAGAAAAACGATCCAGCAGGTCAGCACCGCCCAGTACCAGCGCTGTGTGGACAGCAGCTCGCCGCCCACGATGGCCAGCGTCGAGCCGACGGCGACCTGTACCGCGGCACGCGTGGTGGGCCGCCGCAGACCCGTCTCCTCCTCCACGGTCGGCTCTTCGCCGCCGCCGTCGATCGCCGCGTCCTCGGCGTCCAGCTCCTCGCGGGAGCGGGCCGTGGCAGGAGTGTCGTCCGACTCGTCCTGCGGGCCGTCCAGCGCGATCCGCAGACCCATGACCGCGCGGGCCGCCTCGCCGATTCCCCGGAAGACGTCCTGGACGGCGGCGGGCGCGGGCGGCAGGTTCTCCTCGTCCCGGTAGCCGAGAAGCCGGTTGCGTACGTGCGCCAGCCCTGTGCCGGTATCGCCGCTCCCGGCCCGCAGCACGAGGGTGCGCAGCGCCTGGAGATCCCGGCGGAGCGTGGCGGTGGCCTCGTCCGGCACGGCCGGCGCGTCCAGCGACGGCGCGGGCGCGCCCGGCAGGTGCAGCGTGAGCGTGTCGGCCCGCTCGGCGCTGCGGGCGGTCAGCAGCAGCAGTCCGAGCCGCTCGGCGGCGATCTCGGCGTCCGCGATGCGGCGCTGCACGAGTCGCGCCGCCGACTCGTCCGGGGTGCCCTCGTCCAGCTGCGCCTGGATCATCATCGCCGTCTCGTGCAGCCGCGCGGTCCCCTCGCGCACGGCATCCAGGGCCTTGTCCATCTCGTCCGCGTCGGCGTCGAGGAGGTCGAGCTGCGCGGACACCAGCTGGGCCAGCCGGGCGCGGAAGGCCAGCCGCAGCCGCATCAGCACGCCCGTGGGCGTCGCGGGCACCACCGCGAAGCGCATGACGGCACTGGAGCAGAACGCCACGGCCATGACGCCGCACATCGCGGGCAGCGAGGAGACGGTGACGCCGACGAAGAGGGACAGGAAGTAGATCTGAAAGCCGATCAGCCCCAGCGCGGTGCCGCGGTCGCCGAACCGGCGGCCGTAGACCGCGCAGAAGATCAGGACGACGAAGAAGATGTCACCGACGTAGGGACGCGCGTTCAGATACGCGCCCAGGGACACGGAGGCCAGCGCCACCGGCAGCCCCAGCGCCAGCGTCACGGCCTGGGGGCCGAGCTGCTTCTCCCGGATGGCGAAGGTGGCGACCATCGCCGCCATGGCCCCCGCCACCAGCTGGTGCACATCGGCCCCGAACAGACTGAGCACGGCCAGGGTGAGTGCGATGGCGCCGACCGTGCGCAACCCGGCCGTCAGGCGCAGCAGTCCCGGGTCGGACGCCGCGATCCGGTCCCGCAGTCCTGTCCACACCGAACGTCCTGCTGCCCTCACGCCGCCGCACTCTCTCCCGACTCATACCAAGATCCGCATCTCAGCATGTCATGCCGGAATCGGAAGCTCCCCTTCGGCCCTGCCTAGTCCCGCCGAGCGGTCCCCTCGATGTGCTCCCGCACCTGTTCCGGCGTCAGATAGGCGTCCGTGTACTCGAAGTCCTTCAGCCGGGCGGCCTTGCGGGTCTGGAACCCGGTCCGTACGAAGTCGTCGCCGGCGACCGCGTTGAGCAGCCAGTTCGTCATCACCCGCGTCTTGGCCACGTTGGTGCGCAGCGCCGACCAGTGGTAGCCGCGGGCGACGGCCTGGGCGGGCAGGCCGCGCAGTTCGATGCCCAGCGGCTTGGACACCGCGTCGGTGCCGCCGAGGTCGACGACGAGCCCGAGGTCCTTGTGGACGTACGGCTGCAATGTCTGTCCCCGCAGCGTCGCGATGACGTTGTCGGCGACGTGCTTGCCCTGCCGCAGGGCGTGCTGCGCGGTGGGCGGGCACATGGCGCCGTCGTCGCCCTTGGCCAGATCGGGTACGGCGGCCGAGTCGCCGAGCGCGAACACCCCGTCGTCGCCCGGCAGGTTCATCTCGGGGGCGACCGCGAGCCGTCCCTTGACCGTCTCGGCGCCGAGCGTGGCGATGAGCGGGCTGGCGACCACCCCGGCGGTCCAGATCAGGGTGCGCGTCGGGATCACCCGGCCGTCGGTGAAGGTGACCTCCTCGGGGCCCGCCTTCGCGATGGAGACGCCCAGCGAGATCTCGATGCCCCGCCGCCGCAGGATCTCCTGCGCGCTGCTGCCGAGCTTCTCGCCGAGCTCCGGCATCAGCTTCGGCGCGATGTCGATCAGATGCCACTTGATCAGCCCCGGGTCCAGCCGCGGGTAGCGCTTCACGGCGGCGTGCGTCAGGCGCTGCAGGCACGCCGCGGTCTCCGTGCCCGCGTAGCCGCCGCCGACCACCACGAACTGCAGCCGCGAGGCCCGCTCGTCCGGGTCCTGGCTCGCGTCGGCCAGATCCAGCTGCGAGATGACGTGGTCACGGACGTACGCCGCCTCGGCGAGGGTCTTCATCCCGAACGCGTGGTCCGTCAGACCAGGGATGTCGAAGGTGCGGGTGATGCTGCCGGGGGCCAGCACGATGTAGTCGTACGGCTCGTTGACGATCTGGTCGGTGATGGTGCGGATGACGCAGACCTTGGACTTCAGGTCGACGCCGATGGCCCCGCCCGGAATGATCCGCGTGCGGTACTTCTTGCTGCGGCGCAGGGAGACGGCGATCGACTGCGGCGTCAGCACGCCGGAGGCGACCTGGGGGAGCAACGGCAGGTAGAGCTGGTAGGCGAACGGCGTCACCAGCGTGACGTCGGCCTCGTCCGGGGAGAGTTTCCGTTCCAGACGGCGGACGCACTCCACGCCGGCGAAGCCTGCGCCAACCACCAGGATCCTGGGTCGTGTCACGGTGTTCATCCCTTTCTGCGGCTCCAGGCGGTCTGCCTCGAACGCCTTTCGACTGCCCATGGATCGCTGGTTCGCACCCCTTCGATCCCACCGTGTGTCCGGCCGGCACGCCAGCCGGACGCGGCAGGCAGACGAACGCGTCGATCACCACCATGCCCGCCCCGTGGCCGAAAAGCACCAGGCGGGAGTGAAGAACGCGTGCAAGGCACGGCCGTCCGGACCTGCCGTCAGGGCCTGCCGTCAGGACGTGGCGTCCCCTTGGAGATGACACAGCAACAGACACACGTCGTCGTCGCGCTCGGAATCACTCAGCAGCGGATGCAGGATCCGGTCCGCCGAGCCCTCCAGATCCGCGTCCAGCTCCGCGGAACGGAACCCGCCGAGCGCCGCGGCCAGCCGCCCGATACCCGGGTCTATGCCCTGCGCGCGCCGCTCGACCAGCCCGTCCGTGTACAGCGCGAGCGTCGAGCCGGGCTCCACCCGCTCCGTGTGGTCGGCGATCTCCTGGGTGAGCGGGATGCCGAGCATGGCGCCGGGTTTGGCGTCGAGCGTGCGCACGGTCCCGTCGGGCAGCCGCAGCACCGGTGGCGGATGCCCCGCGGCGGCCCAGGTCAGGGTGGGCTCGTCCGGGTGGAAGCGCGCGATGACGGCGGTGGCGTACAGATCGGGCTGCAGATGGTGCAGGAACCGGTGCAGCCGGGTCAGGAGCCGGCCCGGGCTGTCACCGTCGACGGCGTAGGCCCGCAGCGCGGTGCGCAGCTGGCTCATCATCACGGCCGCGTGCAGCCCGTGCCCGGTCACATCGCCGATGACGGTGATGAGACCGCCGTCCCGCTGGCGGAACGCGTCGTACCAGTCACCGCCGATGTTCATCCCGTGCGTGGCGGGCAGATACCGGGCGGCCAGGCTCAGGCCCGGCGTCGTCGGCAGATCCGTGAGCAGGGCGCGCTGCAGCGTCTCGGCGATGTCGCGGTTGTGCTCGAAGCGCCGGGCGTTGTCGATCGCGATGCTGGCCCGCCGGGTCAGCTCGATCAGCATCACCGCGTCGTCCGGGTCCCAGCGCGCACCGGGCGGCGACAGGGTCAGCACTCCCAGCGGCGCCCGCCGCGTCGGCAGCGGGATACACAGCAGCGGCCGCCCGGGATCCAGCGCTGACGGCGGCTGGTCCTCGACGCCGGGCAGGCCTCCCGGATGGTCGGCGGCGTACTGGGGCCGGCCGGTCCGGGCCGCGACCACGGCGGCGGCCGGACGCGGTGCCGACCCGTGCCGGTCGTCCTCGTGGTCGAACAGCCAGATGTCGACGCTGCGGGCGTACTCCGGCACCAGCAGGTCGGGCAGTCGGCGGACGATCTCCTCGTGGTTGAGCGAGGCCGTCAGCACAGCGCTCGCGTCCGCGAGGAAGGTCAGCCTGCGGCGGGCGCTCTCCGCCTCGTTGCGTGCGCTGCGCTCGGCGGCGAACGCCTCGCGCTGGGCCCGCCCGGCCGCGTCCAGCTCCGCGTGCAGCGCCAGGACGCCCTGGTTCGTCTGGTGCAGCTCCTCGCGGTGGAAGGAGACCAGGTCCTCCTGCTCGGTGAGCTTGTCCAGCACCACGGCCGTGTCCTCGTCGGCGCCGAGCAGTGCCTCCGCGAGGGCGGCAGGGTCGTCCGCGACGGTGCCGCTCTCCCCGGCCCGGGCCGCCTCGGGGCAGGGGACCGTGACCTCCCACGGTGGTTCCCCGGCCGCGGCGGACGCGTCCGGGGACGGTGTCACCACGGCGTGCAGCAGCCCCTCCTCGGCGGGGGAACCGGCCAGGTGCATGGTGAGCAGCCAGGTGCCGCCCTTGGTGAGGCACTGGCGCAGCTGGGCGCTGAGGGCGGCGGCCAGCCTGGTCCGTTCGACGGTGGACACCCCGTACGCGGCGGCCAGGCGCGCGAGAGCGATGCGGGCGCGTGCCGCATCGGTGACGGTGGTGATCTGCCAGGTGCGCATCATGGGAGTTCCGGCGGGGTCGGAGTCAGCACGGCCACGGCGGTGTCGTCCCGCACCGGCCGGGCGGGACTGCTGGCGTCACGTATCGTCACGGCGGCCGTCACGGCCGGGTCGGCCGGGGGCAGCCAGCCGTCGGCCGGCGGCGTCCAGCGGCTGGGCAGGCCGTCGGTGTGCAGGATCAGCAGCGGGTCGTCCGCCCAGTCGGCCTCCTCCTCGCGGAGGGTGCCGGGCCGGTGGACCCCGACGATGCCGGGCCGCGACAGCAGGTGTCGCCAGGTGCCGTCGGTGCGCAGCCGCGCCCCCACGTTCCCGATGCCGGCGAACCGCAGCCGCCCGGCCCGCAGGTCGAGCTGGGCCACGGCGACGGCCGCGCCCCGGGTGCTCTTCAGCGCGTCGTGCAGCCGCCGCAGCGCGTCGGCGGGGGAGAGGTGGGACCAGCGGTGCAGCGCCCCGACCGCGGCGGACGAGGCCCGAGCGGCCTCCGGACCGTGCCCCAGACCGTCCGCCAGCATCAGCGTCATCCGCTCCCCGACCCGCACCCACGCCCAGGCGTCGCCCGAGCACTCGGCACCGGCGTAGGGGATGTTCACGCCCCCGGCCCGCACACCGGCGACCGGCGCCGGGCTGGCGTCCGACCGGCCGGGCCGTGCTTCAGGCCCCGGGGCACCGGAGACCGGCCGGGACCAGGGTCCGTCCCCGGGTTCGTTCCCGACTTCGCCCTCCAGGACGCCGTCGCCCACAGCCGTGTGCCCCGTCGGGCCGCCGCATGCCATGGCTCCGGCCACTGGCCGGTCACCTCCCGGGACAGCTCCCGACATGCCGGACGGCCACGGCCCGCCGCCGGACCACCCCGGGACGGCGCCGCCCGGTGTGCCGGGCCCGGGCAGGCCGCCCCAGCCCCCCGAGGCCCCGTCGGCCCACACACGCACGGCCGGCCCGGCCGGTGTGCCGTCGCCGCGGGGCGTGACGCCCACACGGGCCACCGCGACCGTGCCGCGGCCCGGCGTGCTGTGCAGGCCGAAGTCGTCGGCGAGACGCAGACACGTGCCGAGGCCCGCGCCGAGCGAGCGCGTCGTGGAGAAACCGTCGCGCAGCGCCGCGGCCACGTCGGGGATGCCCGGGCCGTGGTCGATCGCGGCGATCTGCACGACCCGGGACTCCTCACGCCCCTCCCGCAGCACGGGGGGCGCCACGACGTCGATGAGCACCTGACCACCCTCGGCGTGCTTGAGCAGATTCGTGGCGAGCTCGGTCGCGACCAGCGCGGCGGCCGCGGTGCGCCGCTCGTCGAGACCGGCCATCGCGGCCGCGTCCTCCGCGGCGACTCGCGCGTCGCGCACCCGCGTCGAGTCGCGTACCGGGACGTCCCACACGCGCGGCATCAGGCCTCCTCGCGCGGACGCGGCGGCTGGGCGACCCAGCAGGTCACCCGCACGGTGGTGCCGTCGCCCGGCGTACTGTCGATGTGGAAGTCGTGCACCAGGCGCCGCGCGCCGCTCAGCCCCATCCCCAGCCCGCCGCCGGAGGTGTAGCCGTCGCTGAGCGCCCGGTCCAGATCGGCGATTCCCGGCCCCTCGTCGGTGAAGGCCAGCCGCAGGCCCTGCGCACCGGCGCTGCTGACCCGCGTCACCTGCATCTGCCCGCCTCCGCCGTGCACGAGGGTGTTGCGGGCCAGCTCACTGGCGGCGGTGACCAGCTTGGTCTGTGCCACCAGGCCGAAGCCGAGCCGGGCCGCGGCCTGCCGCACATGCTGTCGCACCCACACCAGGTCCATGTCCGACCGGATGGGCAGGCAGGCCTCCACGCCCGCGGCAGTGTGCATCACGGACTCTCCTGACGCGGGCCGCCGGGACGGGTCACCGGGGTCTGCCGCGCGAGGAGCTCCATGCCCGCCTCGGTGCTGAGCGCGGTGTGCAGCCCCGGCAGCGTCAGTCCCAGGTCCACCAGGGTGATGGCGACCGCCGGGCGCATGCCGGCCACCACGGTCCGCGCGGCCAGCAGCTTGGCCTGCGCGGCGATCTCGGCCAGCACCCGGCCGAGGAAGGAGTCGACGATCTCCACTCCGGAGATGTCGATGAGGACACCGCGCACCCCGGTGCGGGAGATCGTCTCCGCGAGGTCCTGCTGGAGCTGCTGCGCCGTGCTGTCGTGCAGGTCTCCCTGGAGCGTGACCAGGAGGACGTCGCCGAGCCGCAGGACCGGCACATGGCCCGGGACGGGACGGAGGTAGGCGTCGCTCACCGCTGTCCCGCACTCGCGTTCACGATGTCCGCGCCGAGCTGGTGCAGCGCGTACCCCAGCGCGTCGGCGAGGTTCGCACGGGTGATCACGTCCAGATCCAGACCGAGGTGGACGATGGTCTGCGCGATGGCGGGACGGATGCCGGAGACGATGCACTCGGCGCCCATCAGCCGCGCGGCGGCCACCGTCTTCATCAGGTGCTGCGCCACCAGCGAGTCGACGGTGGGCACGCCGGTGATGTCCAGGATCGCGAACCGGGCGTGCTGGTCGACGACGGCGTCCAGCAGCGTCTCCATGACCACCTGGCTGCGCGCGCTGTCGAGCGTCCCGATCAGCGGAACGGCCACGATGCCGTCCCACAGCCGGATGACGGGCGTGGCCACCTCCATCAGCTGCAGCCGCTGCCGGTCGCTGAGCGCCTCCCACTCGCTCAGCGCCGTCTGCATGGCCACCAGCCGCAGAGTGCCCATCAGCACGGTGAACGTCGTCGAACACGCCCGCAGGTGCTCCGGCGGGGTCTGCTCCAGGTCGGCGGCCAGCAGATTCTCCACGGGCGGCCGAAGGGCGGCCAGCTCGCTGGACACCTGGGTGTTGGACAGCCCGGCACGGGAACGGGCCGCGCCCATCCGTGCCAGCTGCTCGCGCACCCCGCTGAACCCCGCGGCGTCCGGGTCCTCCACCTGGTCCGAGTCGGCCACCTGGGCCAGCGCGTCCACGACGGTCTTGCCCGCCTCCACCGCCTCGTCGCGCGAGACGGTGAACACGGTGCGGAACAGGGGCTCGTCCGCCCAACGCTGGGCGATCTGTTCCCGCCGGCGGTGCAGGAAGTCCCTGACCTCCCGGGTGGGCGTGGCGAGCTGTCCGTCCGCTTCGTGCTCCGGCACCTGGTTCTCTCCTCATCCGCGTTGCGTCGACCGAGCCCGCTTCGGAAACGAGAACGGCGTGGTGACACTTGCCGGGCGACAACTCTAACCATGCCCCGACCTCGTACGACACCTGATCCGGCGCAAGCGATCCGCCGCACGGGCAGCGCGCAGCGAGGGCACCGGGCCGCCGGTCCGGCCGGCGGCCCGCCCGAGGGGGCACCCGGTCGTCAGGCGCCCGCTTCGCCCGCCTCCTCGGGGGTGTCCGGTACGTCGTCGGCACGGGCCAGGGCCTCGTCCACGCTCTCCGATATCGGAACCGTGATGCTGACGCCCGTCAGGTCGAGGATGCGTCGTACGGCGGACGTCGGGCTGATGACGTGCACACTGCCGGCGGTCTTACGGGTCTCCTGGTACACCCGGAGGATGATGTTCATCCCCGACGAGTCCATGAAGGGGACGGACGACAGGTCGAGCAGGAAGTGCCGTCGGCCGTGGTGGAGTTGGTTGGCCAGATGAGCCTGGAACTCGGTCGCGGTGTCGACGTCCAGGTAGCCGTCGACCGTGATCAGGGCCACGTCCTCCCGGGGCAGCTCGACTTCCACGGACAGCGGGTTCTGGGCGAGGGGCACGGATACCTCCAACAAGTGCTACGGCCTGGTCTGGTCACCTCTCAGGGGTGACCGCGGTACGGGGCGACGCCGGTCGGGGGACGGGCTCGGATGCCGTGTCTCATGTGCCTCCCTTCGCCACCGGGCTCCGTATTTCACCGCGCCCCCGCGATTACCCCGGAAACGGCCCTCCATTCACTCTGCCCCGAACCTCTGCGAGACCTGCCGCTCCGCGTCGTACGGTGGCAGGGATGTGCGCCGAATGCGCTTGCGGCAGGAGGGTAATTGCTGCTGTGGAGCCGGGTGGGCGGGACCGTCCGCCGGGGATCCGCTATCCGCACACCGCGAGGGAGGATGGAGCAGCGTGGCCATCGACAGAATCTGGTCGTACGCGCCGGACAGCGGTCACGTCGAGGGGCAGGACCTGACCGGGTTCACCGTCGCCGCGACCGACGGCACGATCGGGCACGTGGACCGCGAGGCCGCCCCGCACGGCATGCGGCACCTGGTCGTCGACACCGGAGTCTGGGTGTTCGGCCGCAGCGTGCTGGTGCCGGCCGGAGTCGTCATCGGCGTCGACCCCCAGGCCCGGAAGATCACACTGGCCTGCACCAGGGGAGACGCGAAGGCGGCCCCCCGCTTCCAGACGGACAGCGAGACCAGGGACCGGGAGTACCTGACGGCCGTGGGCGACTACTACGACCGGCTGCCGCCACGCGAGACGACTTCGGTCTGAGCCGGTCCGGGCCGGTCACGGGCGTCCCGCGCCCGTGACTCTCCCGGCTCCTCGGGGGCTCACCAGGGCAGGAACACGTGCACGTCCTTGCCGCGCTCGTCGGCCACCACGCTGACCTGGTCGCACAAGGTGTGGATCAGATGCCAGCCGATGCCGCCGCCACCGCTGCGCGGATCGAAGGGCCGCGGAGCGGGCTCCGTGCTGCTGGTGTCGTGCATCACCACGTGCACCCCGTCGAAGGTCCGGCGCATCCGCAGCGCGAACGGACCCGGGGCGTACTGGACCGCGTTGGCGGCCAGTTCCGTCACCACCAACAGGATGTCGTCCCAGTACTCGGGGGCAGAGGGCGGTGAGGACCGTGCCAGGTCACGCAGGAACCCCTCCGCGGCCAGCCGCGCACCGGTCACGTCGTGCGGCTCGCCCACGAAGCTGTTCGTGCGGCTCGGGATGTCCTCGGAGGTCAGTGCGTCGTCCCCACGCGGCTCGGTTGACATATCGCCTTTCCGGCCCGGTCGTCAGCAAGGGCTGTCGTCAGGGCTGTCGTCCTTTCTCTTGTGTCGCCACTGTCGTGTTCCCGTGCGAGCGCGGAGTACGCGTCCGGTCCGTGTTCAGCGGAACACGTTGTCCGAGTCGTCCCAGTGCGACGGATCCTCCGGGGTGCCCGTCCGCCCGGGACGCCTGCGCGACTCGTACATCGCGTCGATCTCGGCCGCGTAGTGCCGCACGATCTCGTCCCGGCGCAGCTTCATCGACGGCGTCAGCAGCCCGTTGGTCACGTCGAACGGCTCCGTCAGGACCCGGAAGACCCGGATCGACTCCGACCGCGACACGGCACTGTTGGCCGCGGCCACGGCCCGCGCGACCTCCTCCCGCAGCGCGTTCTCCTCCCGCGCCTCCCGCATCTCGCCCTGCAGCGCCAGCGCCGCCCGCCAGTGCGCAAGGAACTCCGGATCCAGCGTGATCAGCGCGCCGACACAGGGCCGGTTGTCGCCCACCACCACCGCCTGGTGAATGAGCGGGTGCACCCGCAGCCGCTGTTCCAGGGCCGCCGGGGCGACGCTCTTGCCGCTGCTCGTGATGATGATGTCCTTCTTGCGGCCGGTGATCGTCAAATAGCCCTCCGAGTCCAGTCGCCCGAGGTCACCGGTTGCCAGCCAGCCGCCGCGCAGCGCGGCCCGGGTGCCGGCGTCGTCACCCACGTACCCCTGGAACACCGACGGGCCGCGCACCAGGATCTCCCCGTCGTCGGCGACCTGGATCTCCGTGCCCGGCAGCGCCTGCCCCACGGTCCCCGACTTCTCCCGGCCCAGCGGCTGCATCGTCACCCCGCCGCTGGTCTCCGTCAGGCCGTAGCCGTCGTTCACGTAGATGCCGACGCCCTCGTAGAAGAGGGACAGGTCGCGGCTGAGGGGAGAACCGCCGGATGTCGCCCGCCGCACCCGGCCGCCCAGCGCGGCCCGCAGCCTGCGGTACACTGTGCGGTCGTAGAGGGCGTGCTGGAGCCGCAGATCTAAACCGGGTCCGCGGCCCCGGCCCAGCCGCTGGCGTTCGAGGGCCGCGGCGAAGTCCCGAGCCGTCTCGGCGGCCCGCTCGAACAGCCCGCCGTGGCCCTCCTGCTGCGCCGTGCGCAGGAAGTTCTTGTAGATCTTCTCGAAGACCGACGGAACCGCGTAGAAGTACGTGGGACGAAAGGAGCGCAGCGCCGAGAACAGCGCCTCCCCGCCGAGGTCGGCCTGGTGTCCCATCAACAGACCGCCGCGCACGCACAGGCCCTGGATCATGAGCCCGTACACATGGGAGAAGGGCAGGAACGCCAGCACGGAGCCCTGCTCCCCGCGCCGCGCAGCCGTCTCGCCCCATCCGGCGAGCAGCGTGTCGCAGGGCCCGGCCAGGTTGCGATGGCTGAGGGCGCAGCCCAGGGCATGGCCGGTCGTGCCGGAGGTGTAGGCGATGACGGCCGTGGAGTCCGGCAGCACGATGCGGCGCATCGAGTCGACCGTGGCGATCGGCACGGACTCCCCGCGCACCGACAGCTCCTCCAGCGCCCCCGCGTCCAGCTGCCAGACGTGGCTCAGCAGCGGCAGCGCCGCGCACACCGAGCCGACGGTCATGACGCCCAGCTCGTCCTCCACCACCACGGCCACACAGCCGGAGTCCCGCAGGATCCACTCCACCTGGTCGCGCGACGACGACGGGTAGACCGGGACGACCTCGGCGCCCACGGCCCACAGCGCGTAGCACAGGACCGTCCACTCGTACCGGGTGCGCGCCATGATCGCCACACGGTGACCCGGTGCGATCCCGGACGCGATCAAACCCTTGGCCACGTCCACCACTTCGTCGCGCAGCTCGATCGCCGTCACCTCCTCCCAGGCGGCGGAGGCGGGGTCGGTGCGGCGGGCGAGCATCGACCGGGTGGGTTCGCGGTCCGCCGTCTCGAAGACGCTGTCGGCGAGCCCGCCGGTCAGGGGCGAAAGGGCCGGTGGAGCTAGGGCCGTGTCGCGCATGCATGCTCCTGACGTGTACGGGGTGTGACATTGCCGACGGGTACCGTCATCGGCGGTGCTCGAATGTAGTCGAGTCAGGACCCTTCGGGGTCGGGAAATACGGAAGTGGCACCGCTGATGATCTCGGCGTGATCGGGGGACCCGGGAGGCATGAGTCACATCAGTCCCGATCCCGAACCCGAACGCACCCCCGGCCTGGAACCCGGCGGCGGCGTACCGCCCGGCGAGACCCCGCCCGCGGAGAGCAGCCTGCCCGAGGCCGGCCCCCGGGAGACGCACAACCCTCCCAAGGGCTGGGCCAGGACACCTCTGACCCTGATCATCGTCCTCGTGGTGCTGATCGCGGCGTTCTTCCTGGCCTACGCCATCGTCCTGATGGTCTGAACACCTGTCGCCCCGAGCCCGTACACCCATACAACAAGAGAGGCGGGACGCCTCACGCCTGGGTGTGGCGCACGCACTCCGTGACGACGTCCCGCAGGCTGCCCGTGCGCTCCATGAGCTCGCGCTGCACCTGTGCGCCGTTGCCCTCCCGCCGCAGTTCCTCGCACGCGGTCCGGGCCCGCTCGAAATCACCTGCGTCCGCGAGTGCCTCACCGACATGGTCCAGCAGGGCACGGACGACTGCCTCGGCGGGCAGGCGCCGCATGGTCTCGGGGTGCAGCAGCTCGCCCGTCAGACCGGACCGGGCGGCCTGCCAGTGGGCCAGCCGCAGCAGGCTGACGCTGTGGTCGAGGGGCTCCCGGCCCGCCCGCCACTCGCGAGCGGCGGTCTCGACGAGCCCGCGGACCAGGGTGGCGACCAGCGCGGCCGTGCGGGAGTGCAGACAGACGTCCGAGACCCGCACCTCCACCGTCGGATACTGCCGGGACAGCCGTGCGTCGAAGTAGATCATCCCGTCGTCGAGGATGACCCCGGTGGCCACCATCTCCGCGACCAGCCGGTGGTACCGCTCGGCCGAGCCGAAGATCTCGGTCGGACCGGCCGACGGCCAGCGCTGCCACACCCGGCTGCGATAGCTGCTGTACCCCGAGTCATGGCCCTGCCAGAAGGGCGAGTTCGCGCTGAGCGACGTCAGGACCTGAAGCCACGGCCGCACCCGGTCGATGACCGCCACGCCCTCCTCGTCGGACTCGACCGACACGTGCACATGGCAGCCCATGACGAGCTGCTCCCGGGTGGCGATGCCGTACCGCTCCGCCATCCACTGGTACCGCTGGTTGAAGCTGATGGCAGGGCTCACCGGCAGCGGGGAGGTGGCGAGCGCCGCGACGGTGCAGCCGATCTCCCCGGCATGCCGGGCGGCCTCCTTGCGGCAGCGCGCGATCTCCGCGCGCAGGCTCTCCATGGACGACTGCGGATGGGTGGCGAACTCCAGCATCTGCTCGTGGAGTTCCTTCTCGAAAACGTCCTGATCCGCGTCGTCCCGCTCCGCGTGGGCGAGCACCGCCGCGGACAGCGCCCGCGGCTCGCCGGTCTCCGGATCGACGAGGAGGAGCTCCTCCTCCACTCCGACGGTGCGCACCTGATGCCCGCCCTTCTGCGACCCTGCCGCGTCGTACCACCGGCTTCTCCCGGTGGTACGACCCCCAGTGCCCCTCACAGGCGGGTCGGACACCTGGTGCGCCCGCGCGACTTCACGGAGCGAACGGCCTCAGCCACACGGTGGCCAGCGGCGGCAGCGTGATCCGGACCAGACCGTCCTTCGGTTTGGCCGGATCCGGGTTGGTGACGCCGCTGCCGCCGTAGCGCGTGTCGTCGGTGTTGAGGGTCTCCTGCCAGGCGACGACGTCGTCCGGGACCCAGAGGCCGTAGTCGTGCCGGACGACGGGGGAGAAGTTCGACACCGCGAGCAGCGGACTGCCCTCGGCGTCGTAGCGGAGGAACGCGAAGACGTTGTCGTCGGCGGAGTCCACCGCCACCCACCGGAAACCCTCGGGACGGGTGTCGCACTGCCAGAGCGCAGGCGTCGCCCGGTACGCCGTGTTCAGGTCGCGGACCAGATCGCGCACGCCCCGGTGGTCACCGGCCGAGTGGTAGCCGTCGTCGAGCAGCCACCATTCCGGCCCGTGCTCCACCGACCACTCGGCTCCCTGCGCGAACTCCTGCCCCATGAACAGCAGCTGCTTGCCGGGGTGGCCCCACATGAAACCGAGGTAGGCGCGGGTCGTGGCGCGCCGCTGCCACCAGTCGCCCGGAGCCTTCGACACCAGTGCCTGCTTGCCGTGCACGACCTCGTCGTGGGAGATCGGCAGGACGTAGTTCTCGCTGTAGGCGTACACCATCGAGAAGGTCATCTCGTGGTGGTGGTACTTGCGGTGCACCGGCTCATGGCTCAGATACTCCAGCGAGTCGTGCATCCAGCCCATGTTCCACTTCAGCCCGAACCCGAGCCCGCCGGTGTCGGTGGGACGGGTCACGCCGCCCCAGGCGGTGGACTCCTCCGCGATGGTGACCACGCCGGGAGCACGCCGGTACACGGTCGCGTTCATCTCCTGGAGGAACGCCATGGCCGCCAGGTCCTCCCGGCCGCCGTAGGCGTTGGGCTCCCACTGGCCGTCCTCGCGCGAGTAGTCCAGATAGAGCATCGAGGCGACCGCGTCCACCCGCAGCCCGTCGATGTGGAACTCCTCGCACCAGTACACCGCGTTCGCCACGAGGAAGTTGCGCACCTCGGTGCGGCCGAAGTCGAACTCGTACGTGCCCCAGTCCGGGTGCTCGGCACGCCGCCCGTCCCCGGGCTCGTACAGCGGGTCCCCGTCGAACCGGGCCAGCGCCCAGTCGTCCTTCGGGAAGTGCGCCGGCACCCAGTCCATGATCACGCCGATGCCGGCCCGGTGGCAGGAGTCGACGAAGAACCGGAAGTCGTCCGGGGAGCCCAGCCGGGCCGTCGGCGCGTAGAAGCCGGTGACCTGATAGCCCCACGAGCCGTGGAAGGGGTGCTCGGCGACCGGCATCAGCTCGACGTGCGTGAAGCCGAGGTCCTTGACGTACGCGGGCAGCTCCTCGGCGAGCTGCCGGTAGGTCAGCCCCGGGCGCCAGGACGGCAGATGCACCTCGTACACCGACATCGGCGCCTCGTGCACCGGCGTGGCGGCGCGGTGGGCCATCCACTCGGCATCGGCCCACTCATGGTGCGAGGCCGTCACGATCGACGCCGTGTTGGGCGGTTCCTCGGCACGGCGGGCCATCGGGTCCGCCTTGAGGAAGCGGTGCCCGTACCGGGAGTGGATCTCGAACTTGTACGCGGTGCCCTCGCCGACGCCGGGCAGGAACAGCTCCCACACCCCGGACGCGCCCAGCGACCGCATCGGGAACTGCGTCCCGTCCCAGTGGGTGAAGTCCGTGGCGACCCGCACGCCCTGCGCGTTCGGCGCCCACACCGTGAACCGGGTGCCGGTCACGCCCTCGTGGGTCATGGGCTCGGCGCCGAGCGCCTGCCACAGCTGCTCGTGCCGGCCCTCGCGGATCAGGTGCAGGTCGAGCTCGCCGAGCGCGGGCAGGAAACGGTACGGGTCGTGCGTCTCCTGCTCGCCGCCGTCGTACGCCACGTGCAGCGTGTACGCGGGGATGGTCTCCAGCGGCAGCACGCCCGAGAAGAGGCCGCCGCCCTCCGAGACGAGGGCCGTAGGCCTGCCGTCGATCACGACGCTCACGGAGCGGGCGAAGGGACGCAGAGCCCGGAACACGATCCCGCCGGGGACCGGGTGGGCGCCGAGCAGCGCGTGCGGATCGTGGTGGGCGCCCGCCAGCAGACGCCCGCGGTCCTCCGGGCTCAGGGCGGGCGCGGTCGCGCTCGGGACCGGGCCTGACGGCTCCGGGATTGAGGTGTCTCGCAGGGCCACGGCTCAGTCTCCTCTCACAGCGAGGCGCTCGATCGCCGCCATCGGTACAGGCAGCCAGTCGGGGCGGTGCCGTGCCTCGTACAGCACCTCGTACACGGCCCGGTCCGTCTCATAGGCCCGGAGCAGTCCGTGTTTCTTTCGCGGGTCCCAGCCGGCCCGGGCGGCATAGCCCGCGCAGTAGGCCTCGCGGCAGCGGCGCGCCCACTCCGGGCGCCAGGGGCGGCGCTGCCGGGCGGCGTAGTCGAAGGAGCGCAGCATCCCGGCGATGTCCCGCACGGGGGAGTGGGCGCTGCGCCGTTCGGAGAGCGGCCGGGACGGCTCGCCCTCGAAGTCGATGACGAACCACTCCCGCCCGGCCCGCAGCACCTGGCCCAGGTGCAGGTCGCCGTGGATGCGCTGGGCGGGCGGCCCGGCATCGCAGGTGGTGAGTGCGGCGAACGCGGTCCGCAGGCCCGGCACGAACGGCCGGAGCGCGGGCACGCAGTGCGCGGCGGCGTCCAGCCGCTCGGTCATCGCCGTCGCCGTACGCCCGTTCTCCCCGGGCGCGCCGACCGGGAAGGCCGAGGCCAGCGCGAGGTGCACATCCGCCGTGGCCGCGCCGAGCGCCCGGGCCTGGACCGTGAAGTCGTCCCCGGCGGCCAGGGCGTGCAGCGCCAGCGTCCAGCCGTCGGACGCCTCCCGCAGATACGGCTGGAGCACACCGAGCGTGGCCTTGAAGGGATGATTCATCTGGAACCAGGCCACGGGCGCGGGGACACGGTGGCAGCCCTGGCGGGCCAGCGCCCCGGGCACCTCCAGATCCGGGTTCACGCCCGGCTGGATGCGCCGGAAGATCTTCAGGATGTACTCGTCGCCGTACACAAGAGAGGAGTTGGACTGCTCGGCGTCGAGCAGCCGCGGCACGAGCCCGGCGGGCACCTGCTGGTCCGGGTCGCAGTCGAAGCGCAGCGGGCCGGCGGTGCCGGGCTGCCGCAGCCGGTCAAGGAGCAGCTGGGCCGAACGGGGATCGTGCAGCGCGTCGTAGACCGTCAGACCGGCCAGCGGCCCGTCCTGCACCTGCCCGATGAGCGCCCGGCCGAGGCGCGGTGACGGGTGTTCCCGTACGCCCAGCAGGAGCTGGTAGCAGTCGCCGGCTGGGGGAGCACCGCCCGGCGACGGCACTCCCGTGTGCCCGGCGTGCCCGGCGTGCACCAGCAGGTGCAGACAGCCCGGGAACAGCTCGGTCATCGACAGCAGGCCGAGCTCGGTGACGGGCCGGTCCTTGCCCGCGAACCAGCGCTGTCGGGGCAGCCAGTCGCGCAGCAGAGCGCCGAGCGACTCCATGGGCTCGGCCGGGCGTGTGAGGCTCGGGCGCAGGGATGCGGTCTTCGGCATGGTCACGCCTCCTTGTCCCGGCGCGTGCTCACAGCCGCCGGCCGATGCGGGATGCGACTCGGGTGAGCCGGAACCAGTAGAAGCCGTGACCCCCGAGGGTCAGCAGATACGGCAGCTCGCCGATGGCCGGGAAGCGGACTCCGCCGAACAGCTCCACCGGATGGCGTCCGGCGAACTCGCGCAGATCGAGTTCGGTGGGCTGGGCGAATCGCGCGAAGTTGTTCACGCACAGCACCAGGTCGTCCTCGTACTCCCTGAGGAACGCAAGCACCGCGGGGTTGGAGGAGGGCAGTTCGGTGTACGTGCCGAGTCCGAAGGCGGGGTTCTGCTTGCGGATCTCGATCATGCGATGGGTCCAGTGCAGCAGCGACGACGGCGAGGACATGGAGGCCTCGACATTGGTCACCTGGTGGCCGTAGACCGGGTCCATGATCGCCGGCAGGAAGAGGCGCCCCGGGTCGCAGGTGGAGAACCCGGCGTTGCGGTCCGGGGTCCACTGCATGGGGGTCCGGACGGCGTCCCGGTCGCCGAGCCAGATGTTGTCGCCCATGCCGATCTCGTCGCCGTAGTAGAGGATCGGCGAGCCGGGGAGGGCCAGCAGCAGAGCGGTGAACAGCTCGATGGTGTGCCGGTCGTTGTCCAGCAGGGGAGCGAGGCGCCTGCGGATGCCGATGTTGGCGCGCATGCGGGGGTCCTTGGCGTACTCGGCCCACATGTAGTCGCGCTCTTCGTCGGTCACCATCTCGAGGGTCAGCTCGTCGTGGTTGCGCAGGAACATCCCCCACTGGCAGTTCGAGGGGATGGCCGGGGTCTTGGCCAGGATCTCCGAGACCGGGTAGCGGGATTCCCGCCGTACGGCCATGAAGATGCGCGGCATGACCGGGAAGTGGAAGGCCATGTGGCACTCGTCGCCGCCGCTGGGGTAGTCGCCGAAGTAGTCGACGACGTCCTCGGGCCACTGGTTGGCCTCCGCGAGCAGCACCGTGTCCGGGTACTGCGCGTCGATCTCCTTGCGGACGCGCTTGAGGAACGTGTGGGTGGCGGGCAGGTTCTCGCAGTTGGTGCCCTCGGCCGCGTACAGATACGGCACGGCGTCCAGCCGGAAGCCGTCGATGCCCAGGTCCAGCCAGAACTTCAACGCGGCCAGGATCTCCTCCTGGACGCGCGGGTTCTCGTAGTTGAGGTCCGGCTGGTGGGAGAAGAAGCGGTGGAAGAAGTACTGGCCCCGCACCGGGTCGTACGTCCAGTTCGACGTCTCCGTGTCGACGAAGATGATCCGGGCGTCCGGATAGCCCTTGTCGTCGTCGGCCCACACGTAGTAGTCGCCGTAGGGCCCGTCGGGGTCCTTGCGCGACTCCTGGAACCACGCGTGCTCGTCGCTGGTGTGGTTCATGACGAAGTCGATGATCACGCGCATGCCGCGCTGGTGGGCCGCGTCGACGAATTCCACGAAGTCGGCGAGGTCGCCGAACTCGGGGAGCACGGCCGTGTAGTCGGAGACGTCGTAGCCGCCGTCGCGCAGGGGCGACTTGAAGAACGGCGGCAGCCACAGGCAGTCGACACCGAGCCACTGGAGGTAGTCCAGCTTGGCGGTCAGGCCCTTCAGGTCACCGACACCGTCGCCGTTGCTGTCCTGGAACGAGCGGACGAGCACCTCGTAGAAGACTGCGCGCTTGAACCACTCCGGGTCGCGGTCCCTGACGGGAGTGTCCTCGAAGGTGTCCAGCACGGGCTCGTTCACGGTCATGACGTTCCTGCCCCTCCGATCGCTTGCGCGGCGGGCGGTGACAGGACGTGGAAGACGTGCGCGGGAGCCCGCCCCGGCTCGAGACGCACGTAGTTGTTCCTGCCCCAGTGGTAGGTCTCGCCGGTGAGCTCGTCCCGCACCGGCACCGACTCGTGCCAGTCCAGGCCGAGTTGCGGCATGTCCAACGAGACCGTCGCCTCCTGGGCGTGGTGGGGGTCGAGGTTGGCGACCACCAGGACTACGTCGTTACCCGTGCGCTTGCTGTACGCGATGAGGGCGTCGTTGTCGGTGTGGTGGAAGCGGAGATTCCTGAGCCGGTGCAGTGCGGGGTGTGCTCGCCGGATGGTGTTGAGCCTGGTCAGCAGCGGGGCGATGGTGCGCCCCTCGCGTGTGGCGGTCTTCCAGTCGCGGCGGGTGAGCTGGTACTTCTCCGAGTTCAGGTACTCCTCGCTGCCCTCTCTGAGCGGGGTGTTCTCGCACAGTTCGTAGCCGGAGTAGATGCCCCAGGTCGGCGAGAGGGTCGCGGCGAGTACGGCCCGGACCTCGAAGGCGGGCCGGCCGCCCTGCTGGAGGTAGGCGTGCAGGATGTCGGGGGTGTTGGCGAAGAAGTTCGGCCGCATGTAGGACGCGGCCTCCCCCGAAAGTTCGGTGAGGTAGTCCGTCAGCTCCTGCTTGGTGTTGCGCCAGGTGAAGTAGGTGTAGGACTGCTGGAAGCCGATCTGGGCCAGGGTGGCCATCATCGCCGGGCGGGTGAACGCCTCGGCCAGGAAGATCACGTCCGGGTCGGTGCGGTTGATCTCCGCGATCACCCGCTCCCAGAACACCACCGGCTTGGTGTGCGGGTTGTCCACGCGGAAGATCCGCACCCCGGCGTCCATCCAGTGCCGCAGCACCCGCACGGTCTCGGCGATCAGACCGTCCATGTCGGCGTCGAAGGCGATGGGGTAGATGTCCTGGTACTTCTTCGGCGGGTTCTCGGCGTAGGCGATGGTGCCGTCGGGGCGGTGGTGGAACCACTCGGGATGCTTCTGCACCCAGGGATGGTCCGGGGAGCACTGCAGCGCGAAGTCCAGGGCCACCTCCATGCCCAGCTCGCGGGCCTGCTCCACGAACCAGGTGAAGTCCTCCAGGGTGCCCAGGGCGGGGTGGA